>JAYVBB010000454.1:0-11122 GCA_043750715.1 Pseudomonadota bacterium
CGGCATTTAGCACTGTTTCCATCTGGATCATGGTGTTCTTACCCTATTCCCTTATTCCGCAGCTTTGCGGACGATCTGGAGCAACGTGAACTTCTTGCGGGCGCTGAGCGGACGGCTCGACGTGACGAGCACTTCGTCGCCGATCTTCGTCTCGTTCTTCTCGTCGTGGAACATCAACTTGGTGCGACGGCGCATGTACTTGCCGTAGCGCGGATGTTTGTAGGTGTGTTCGATCGTACCGACGCGCGACTTCGCCATCTTGTCGCTGGTCACTACGAGACGAACCGGTTTAGTTTTCTTTTCTTGTTTCTCGCTCACGTGCGCCTACCTATCACTTTTTCTTGGTGGACGTTTTTGCTTTAGCTTCGGTCTTCGGGGCGGCCTTGGCCGCTTTTTCGGCCTTGGGGGCCTTCACTTCCGCTTTCGGGGCCTTGGCAGCTTTCGCGACCGGGGCCTTGCCCGCCGTAGCCTTGGCGGAGGCGGGGGCCTTCGGCTTGGCGGTCTTCACGGCAGTCGCCGTTTTGACCGTCAAGAGACGGGCCAGGGACTTCCTCAGGCCGCGGATCTTGCCAGTGTGCTGGTTCTTCGCCGTGTAGATGTCCATGCGAATCTTGACCAGTTCCTGACGGATCTCGCCTTCGGTTTCTCTCATCTTGGCGGCGTCGAAGCCGCGGATCTCTTCAGCGCTAAGTTGGTGCAATTCCATATCTCTAAAATCCTATCTGTTTCTCAGGCCCAGGGGTCCAGGCCCTTGACGATCAGTTTCGTTTTGCAGGAGAGCTTCGACGCGGCGAGCATGAGCGCTTCCGTGGCCGAGGCTTTGTCGACGCCGCCCATCTCGTAGATGATCCGGCCGGCGCGGATGCGCGCTTCGTAGTGGTCGATCGAACCTTTACCGCCACCCATCCGCACCTCGAGCGGCTTCTTCGACACGGGGAAGTGGGGGAAGATCTTGATCCAGACCTGGCCGCCGCGTTTGATCGAGCGGGTCATCGCGACCCGGGCTGCTTCGATTTGGCGCGAGGTGATGCGGGAATTCTGCAGAGCCATCAAGCCGTAGTCGCCGAACTTGAGTTCGTCGCCCTTCTTGGCGCGGCCCTTGAGTTTGCCCCGCATCGACTTGCGGTGTTTCATTTTCTTAGGAGACAGCATCTCTCAACCTCTAAATGCGCCGGCTAAGACCGGCGTGTTCCTCAAGCTTGAACGGTATCGAACACTTCGCCGCGGAAAATCCAGACCTTGATGCCGATGAGGCCGTAGGTCGTGAGGGCTTCGGAGGTCGCGTAGTCGATGTCGGCGCGTAGCGTATGGAGCGGCACGCGGCCTTCCATGTAGCGTTCGACTCGCGCGATGTCGGCGCCGCCGAGACGGCCCGAGCACTGAATCTTGACGCCTTTGGCGCCTGCTTTGATCGAAGAGCCGATGGCTTTCTTCATCGCGCGGCGGAACGAGACGCGGCGCTCGAGCTGCTGCTTGATGCTTTCGCCGAGGAGCTTGGCGTCCATGTCCGGCTTCTTGACTTCGAAGACGTTGAGGACGGGATCACCGGAAGTGATCTTGCAGATCTTCTTGAGCTCGTCTTTCAGGGTCTCGGCGCCCGAGCCTTTTTTCCCGATGATGATGCCGGGGCGGCTCGAGTGGATGTTGACGGTAAGGTTCTTCGCGGCGCGCTCGATCTCGACGCGCGAGACGCCGGCGGCGTCGAACTTCTTCGTGATGAACTTCCGGATGCGGATGTCTTCCATCAGGTTCTGCGGGTAGTCGCGTTTGGACGCGAACCAGCGAGAGGACCAGGTGCGGGTCGTGCCGAGACGGAAACCAATAGGATTGACCTTATGACCCATTGCTCAAATCTCTCTCAGCTTGATGGTGATGTGCGAGGTGCGCTTCAGGATGCCGGTGGCGCGGCCTTGAGCGCGGGGAAGCCAGCGCTTGAGGGACGTGCCGCCGTCGACGAAGCTGTCGCCTACGACCAAACGATCCACGTCGACGGTCGACTTGTCGGTTGCGTTCGCGATCGCCGACTGGATCATCTTGTAGATGACCGGCGCGGCGCGCTTGTTGGTCATTTTCAAGAGATCCAGCGCGTGCTGAACCGGCTTGCCTTTGACCAAGTTGACCACGAGGCGGACTTTACGCGGCGCGATGCGGATGTTGCGCAAGACGGCACGGGACGCTTCGGGTTTTGGTAGTTTCTTCGCCATGACTGATTACTCCTTCGCCGGGGCGGCGGCAGCGGCCGGAGCGGCTGCGCCCGCTGCGGGGGCGGCACCTGCTGCAGGGGCTGCGCCGGGGGCGCCCGCTTTTTTCAGCTTACGGTCGCCGGAGTGGCCCATGAAGGTCCTGGTCGGCGAAAACTCGCCGAGCTTGTGACCGACCATGTTTTCCGTGACGTAAACGGGGATGAACTTCTTGCCGTTGTGGACCGCGAAGGTCACGCCGACGAAATCCGGCGTGATCGTCGAGCGACGCGACCAGGTCTTGATCGGCTTTTTGTCCTGACGAGCCTGTTCCGCCTTCTTGTTGAGGAAGGAGTCGAGGAAAGGACCTTTTTTAATCGAACGTGCCACTGAGGATGACCTCCTAAAGATTCGTCAGGATCAGGCGCCGGTTTTCTTGGAACGACGGCGGATGATGTTTTTGTCGGTGCGCTTGTTCTTGCGCGTCTTGTAGCCTTTGGTCGGCTGCGCCCAGGGCGTAACCGGGTGACGGCCACCGGAAGATTTGCCTTCGCCACCACCATGCGGGTGATCGATCGGGTTCATCGCGACGCCGCGGACCGTCGGGCGGGTGCCCATGTGACGAGCCCGGCCGGCTTTGCCGATGCTGACGTTGCCGTGATCCAGGTTGCTGACGACGCCGATGGTCGCTTTGCATTCTTCGGGAACCCGGCGCATCTCGCCGGAAGGCATCTTGAGCTGGGCCCAGCCGTCGGTCCGACCGACGAGTTGGCAGAAGCCACCGGCGGAGCGGACCATTTGGGCGCCGCGACCGGGTTTCATCTCGATGTTGTGGATGTCGATACCGTAGGGGATCGACCTGAGCGGCATCGAGTTGCCGACTTTCACGTCCGCTTTTTCGGACGCGATGACTTCCATCCCCTTCTTAAGGGTGTTGGGAGCCACGATGTAGCGGCGCTCGCCGTCTTTGTAGAGGATGAGGGCGATGAAGGCCGTACGGTTCGGGTCGTATTCGATGGTTTCGACGACGCCCGGGACGTCCAGCTTGTTCCGCTTCCAGTCGATGATGCGGTATTTCTTGCGTTGAGCGCCGGCCTGGTGACGGGTCGTGATGCGGCCCGTGTTGTTCCTGCCCGAATGCTTCTTCTTGGAGACCAAGAGAGAGCGCGGGGCCTGCGACTTGTCCAGCTCGCCGTAATCGACGCAGGACATCGCGCGGCGTGCGGGAGAGGTCGGTTTGTACTGCTTGATTGCCATGTCTACTTCGTCCTTTTAGAGATCGTCGAACAGCGAGATCTTCGCGCCTTCGGCCAGGGTGACGACCGCTTTTTTGGAGTTGGGCATTTTCACTTCGTGGTTGCCGCGGCGCTTGATCTTGCCGCGAAGGACCAGCGTCGTGACGCCTTCGACTTTGACCGAGAACAGCTTCTCGACCGCTTTCTTGACGTCGGCTTTGGTCGCCTTGCGCTGCACCACGAAGGAGTACTTGTTGGACGCTTCGCGGGCGCGGTTGCTCTTCTCGGAGAGGAGCGGCTTGACGAGAACGGAATACGGATTCACTTGGTCTTCTCCTCGAACCGTTGGGCCAGCGACGTCAGGGCGTTGACGCTGATGATCAGGTTCTCGTAGCGCAGAACGTTTTCCGCGTTGAGCTCGGTGGGCAGCACGGCTTGGGCGCCGTGGATGTTCCGGGTGCTCTTGTAAAGGATGTCGTCCTTGCGTTCGTCGGAAAGCAGGGCTTTGCCGGCTTTGAACGCGCCGAGGAGACCTTCCACGTGCTTGGTGCTGTATTTGCCGATCTTGAAGTCGTCGACGACGAAGATCTTGCCGTGACGGGCGCGGTCCGAGAGGGCGACTTTGAGGGCCAGCTGACGGGCGCTCTTAGTCACGAACTGACGGTACTTGCGCGGTTGCGGGCCATGGGCCTCGCCGCCACCGGGCATGTGCGGGTTCCGGGTGGAGCCTTGACGGGCGCCGCCGGTGCCTTTTTGTTTGAAGGGCTTCTTGCCGCCGCCGGAAACCATGGCTTTGGTTTTCGTGGCGTGCGTGCCCTGGCGACGGTTGGCTTGGTAGGCTTTGACTACCGAGTGCAAGACCGCCGTATTCATTTCGACGTTGTAGATCTCGTCCGGGACGTTGATCTTTTTCGTCGCTTTGCCGTCGATGCCGTAAACTTGGAGTTCCATTACTTCTTCACCTTCTTCTCGGCTTTCACCTTGATCGAGGGACGGATCACGAGGAAGGCGTCACGGTGACCCGGGACCGAGCCGCGGACGGCGACGACGTTGTTGGCCGTGTCGATGTCCAGGACGTCCAGGTTCTGGATCGTGACTTGAGTGTTGCCGTGTTGTCCCGGTTGGTGGCGGTTCTTCATGACTTTGCCCGGCGTCGCGCGCATACCGAGCGAGCCCGGCGACTTGTGGAAGCGCGAACCGTGAGACATACGGCCGTGGGCCGAGTTCCAGCGTTTGTGCGCGCCCGAGAAGCCGCAGCCTTTGCTCAGGCCGGTGATGTCGACGGCTTTCACGCCTTCGAGGATGCCGGCGCCGAACTCGTGACCCAGTTGGTGGTCGACTTTGTCCGCGCGGAATTCTTTGAAGGACGTGTAGTTTTCCTGGATGCTGGCTTTACGGAGACGGGCGACGTCGGGCTTGTGCAACGCCTTTTCCTTCTTCGTGTGGTAGCCCACTTGGAATCCGGTGTAACCGTCGCGCTCGGCGGTCAGCACTTTGGTCACCTTTTGCTGCTCGATTTGAAGCAGGGTCACCGCGGTCAAGACGCCTTCGGCGTCGACCATTCTGGTCATCCCAACTTTCTTGGCAATGAGTCCGGCTGTTTTCATTTACTGCAACCTGTCACTTCTGGTGTTGAAAACTCAGTACAGCTTGATTTCGACGTCCACGCCGGAGGCGAGGTCGAGCTTCATCAAAGCGTCGATCGTTTGCTGCTTGGGCTCGAGGATGTCGATGACGCGTTTGTGCGTCCGGACCTCGAACTGCTCGCGCGACTTCTTGTCGACGTGAGGGCTGCGCAGCACGGTGTACTTGTTGATGCCCGTGGGCAGGGGAATCGGGCCGGCGACACGAGCGCCGGTACGTTTCGCGCGCTCGACGATGTCGGCGGCGGATTGGTCCAGCAGGCGGTAATCGTAGCCGCGCAGACGGATGCGAATCTTCTGACTTTCCATAATTCCGTTCGTCCCAGTTGATTTGGCTTTGACGGTCTTAGCGAGCGATCAGGGGGAGCTTAGCGGAGGCAAGGATACGCAGAAGGTGCGGGTTCCGGAAAGGAAGTTGGAAACCGCAGATTCGGCATAGGCTTGCTGAGAGCAGGCTTACCTGAGGGAGAAGGGTTTAGATCAGCTGTCCGGGACTGTCAACGGCATTCCGCGTGAGAATCCAGACATTCAATAGATGATGCGGGCACTTCGTGTTGATTAGTTTTTTTAATAACGTAGTGAAATCTATTAATTTCATTAATTTAGCCTTTTGGGCGATAACGGGGACCTTCAACCGGATCGGTATCTTGCCGATAACGTGTCTATCTGAAAAGGATTTTCCATGGGCCTCCGCACCGCCATCTCCATCGTCGTCGCCCTCGCCGGGTGCACCACACCGACCGATCACTCGGCTCCGCAGTCCCATACGGCCGCCCATCACGCCGACCAGCCGTCGGTCCACGGCATGCTGATGGTCGGTAGCGGTCCCGTTTATTTGTCCCATCTGCCGATGTTCCACGCCCCGCACGACTACCAGGTCTTGCTCGAGGTCGAGATGGTGAAGTCGGGCGAGGACCCGCTCTTCACTTACGTCCAGGATCGCCAGGTCACCGGCGAGAAGATCTATACCGTCGTACCCGAGGCGTTCGTCCTGCCGGAGCTGTTCACGCCCACAGGCGCACCGCAGAGGAAGACCTTCAAAGCCGACGTCTTCCGCGGCCACTTCGAGCGCGGCGGCGTCGAGTTCCAGTCAGGCGTGACCTTCAAGGTGAAGCGTGTCGTCTTCGCGAAGAAGTTCGAAGCCAACGCCTCCCCCCTGCCAAATCTCCAGTATCTGGTGTTCGGGAACCAGAAGGAGCTGTTCGCGGCTCATATCATCACTAAGAAGCCGGACTTCGACCACGTCGTGTCCGTCCGGGTCAAAGACGGCATCCTGAACGAGCAGCAAGCCGCGCTCGTCCAAAAGGGCGCGTTCTTCCGCCGGCCGGGCGTCGCCAACGGCGTCGAGCAGGCGCTGAAGGTCGGGGACGACAGCGACGGCGAAGCGAAGGTCGGCGCGGAGACGCTGCCGGTGCTCATCGAGACGCTGGACGACTTCTATCTCGAGACCGGCGACCTGGAGCAATGACGCTCTAGATTCCCAGCGGCGCTGCGCGTGCCTGGGAATCCAGAGTCTTACTCGGTGACCATCTCGACCTTCGACTTCTGCCGCTGCTCGGTCAGCCAGCGCCTGGTCTGGTTGGCCAGCTCGAGGTTCCGGAGCTCGAATTCGAGCTTCTTCTTCTGCGACTCGAACTCGGTCGAGCCCGAGAATTTCTTTTCTTCGAGCCAGAAGATGTGGAAGCCGAGCGACGTCCTGACGGGCTTGGTGAACTGGGCGATGTCGAGCGTCTCGACTTCCGTCCGGATCGACTGGGAGAGGTCTTTGAGCTTCACGGGTGCCATCAGGCCGCCGTTGTCCCGGGCCTTCTCTTCGTCGGAGTAGATCTTCACCGCTTCCGGGAAGCCCATGCCGTCGGTCAGCTTCTGGTGCACTTCCTGCGAGAGCTTCCTCTTCGCTTCGATCACTTCCGGGGCCGCCGTGGCGGTGACGCTGATGAGGATCTGGCGGAGCACGAGCTCGACCAGGTCCGACGTCGACCCGGATTTTTTCAGATAGTAGGTCTCGACGTCCTTGTCCGTCAGCTTGACGAGCGGCGTGATGACCCGGCCCTGGAAGCGGCGGAGGATCATCTGGTCGCGGAAGTCGGTCTTGTATTCCTCGTAGGTCATTTTCTGCTGGCCCAAGTGCTCCAGGAGGCCGTCCCGGGTAAGGCCCCGGCTGTCGAGGAAGCTTTTGATCTCGGCTTCGACTTCGTCTTCCCGGACGTCGATCTCGAGGTCTTTCGCCTTCGCCATGACGAGCTCGAAGTTGATCGAATCCTGCAGCGCCCGCTCGTAGGCCGGGGCGGTTTCTTCCGCCGGGTATTCCGACACGACGACGAGCGGACCCTTCTCCACCTTGTCCATCACGTTGCTGTAGAGGATCGGGTGCCCGTCGACGACGGCCACCATGCGATCGACGAGGACTTCGCCTTCCGCGGCGAGGGCCGAGGCCGAGGAGAACAAACAGAGGAGCAGGGAAATTCGTTTCATGCGCTTCAAGATAGTGCCCGGTAGTGAGCGGCGTCAAGGCCAGCCGAGGTCTCAGCGGATTCGGCAGTCCATCCGGATCTTATTCAAATCCGGCATCGCCCCGCAGCCGCTCGTCCAAAGCTTGCCGTAGCCTTCGCCGCTCTCGATGTCTTTGACGTAGAGGTAGATGCCGTCGTCCTTCGCCTGGTAGGTCAGGGATTCGTCGGAGTCCGTGAGAGTGATGGGCAAAGAGCAGGCAAGACGCGGCGCGCCGCCGGCGCCGGCGCCGCCCCTCCACCAGACTTCGCCGACGAGCCCGCCGCCTGGCCTCGACTTGAGGATTTTGGTCTCCCACCAGCCCTGCTCTTCGTCGCCCGGGTCCTGCTCGACGCAATGGACGCTGTCGGGACGGTCGTCCCGGCCCTCGGGCAGGCCGGCGGCGGCAAGCAGCGCCTGGTAGTCGGCCTGGGCCATCGCCTCGACGGCAGCCGACGAAATCATCCCGTTGAAATACCGGGTCCGGACCGAGTCGGTGTGACCGAGCTGGCGGGCTTCCCAGTAGATGATCTCGTGCAGGATAAGGCCCGCCCGGTGGTCGTCGTTCTCGAGCGCGTCGTAGAGGTCCTTGCTGACCGTGAAGCGCTTTTGCGCGGGAGTCTCGGGCTCTCTCTGGACGGCGAGCTGCTCGATCGTGCAGCCGGGCGTCGGCTCGAAGGTGTTTCGGATGTCGTCGATGGACCGCAGGACTATGTTCGGAATGACCAAGGCGTTCGCGAAAAAGCCGTCCACCTGCTCCGCGTAAGAACGCGCCCGCACCGGGTCGAAGCGGGTCAGACGGCCGACGGCCTTCTTGGCCTTTGCCTCCACCCCGAGATTCGCGGCTCCGAGATCGACGACCGGCATGCCGAGCTTCTCAGCTTCCCAGAAGTCGAACAATCTGGCGGAGATGATGCGTCTCTGGGCGTCTCGGCAAACCACCGCGTCACCGCCCCCGCTGTTCGTATTTCCGGCCCAGGCCGCGCTGGCGACGAAAAAGGTCAGGGCTGCAATCAGGGGCTGGTGAGTCATGGGATTCCTCGCATTGGTCCTGCGGTTGGCGAAATAAACTAGATCACTGGAACTCGCAATCCATTTTGACCTTGTCGGCGTCTCCGCCCTCGTCGCAGCCGTCCAGCCACAGCTTTCCGTAAGCGCCCGATTCGTCGATGTCTTTCAAAAACAGATAGAACGCACCGTCCTCCGACTCGTAGGCGACCGTGTTGTTGCCGTCGGCAATGACGCTGCGACTGCAAACGAGCTCCCGTTCGTTGTTCTCGGCCGTCGCCCAGAACACGCTGCCAGCGAGCCCGCCGTTGCCGTCGTCTTCGACTTCAGCCTCCCACCAGCCGTCTTTGTTGCCCTCGTCCTGCTGCACGCAGGTCACGCCCGCGAAAGCCGAGGTTCCGAAACCAAGTCCGAGGACCACACCAAGAAGTAACGTTTTCATGTCTCTCTCCTGAATGGAATGTTTGCGACGCCAATCCGTCACCGCTCCATGAAAACAATTCGCGCGGCAAAGCTCTATTTCTTTGTTATTAAAAAGTAATCGAATTTGTAGATAAAAGGTAAACACAAATGCCGACCGACGTCTTCCGGTTCCACGACTACAAAACCCTGCTCAAAGCGAAGATCAAAGAAAACGCCACGATTCGCGGCTACCAGACCAAGCTCGCCGACGCCGCCAAATGCCACCGCTCGTATTTTTCGCAGTGTTTGAGCAAAAAGCAGCAACTGAGCTCCGAGCAGCTGATGCGCCTTGCCGGTTTCTGGGGCCTGAATGCGCTCGAGACCGAGTACCTGGTCGAACTCGGCCATTTGGCGCGGGCGGACTTCTCGCCACTTCAGGCTTTGATCCGCGAGCGAATGCGGACGCTGAAGAGCCAGAGCGAAAACTTGGCGAAGCGGTTCACCGAGAGCAGGCAGATCGACGAAGCCTCCGCGATGTCGTTCTACTCGTCCTGGCACATCGGGGCGCTGCACATGCTGGCGGGACTCGACGACTCCTTCTCCGCCCAGGCACTCGCCAATCGCCTCGCCATTCCTCTGCCCACCGTGCTCGCCGGCATGAAAGTCCTCGAAGCAATGGGACTCGTGACGCCGAAGAGCGGCCACTGGCGCTCCAAACCTTTTCACATGCACATCCCCAAGGATTCACCGCTTTGCTCGATCAATCACGGTAACTGGCGCCAACGCGCCGTGCTGTCGAGCCAGGCGCCGGTGACCGACGCTCTGCACTACACTTGCGTGCAATCCCACGGCCGCGTCGATTTTCAGGCGATCAAGGACATTTTGCTGCAGGCGACCGATCAAACCAGAAAGATCGTCGGCCCGGCGCGCAACGAGGACGCGAGCTGCCTCTGCATCGACTTCTTTCGCCTCTGATTACCAGACGGGTTTAGGGCTGGTGACGCTGATGGCCGCCAGTGCCTGATCGACCCACTTCCGGTACTCCGCCTCCTCGTGCTTCTTCTTCAGCAGCGCCGAGATGCGAGGCCGGGCCTCGTCGAGGCTCAGGTCTTTCTTAGGGTATTTTTCGAGCAGCATGATGATGTGATAGCCGTAGTTCGACTTCAGCACCTCGCTGACCTCGCCCTTCTTCATGTGAAAGGCGTACTCGAAGACTGCCGGCATCCCGCCTTTGGGAAAGGGTCCGAGATGACCCCCACGCTCGGCTTCGGGGGAGAGCGAGTTCTCCTTCGCCATTTCGGCGAAGTTGTTGTGGTTGGTCCGGGCGCGGACTTTTTTTGCTTCGTCTTCATCGCCTAGCAGGATCTGGCGGATCTCGACGCGTTCTTGAAGCTTGAACTCGTTTTGGTGGTTCTTGAAGTACTCGACGACTTCGTTGTCTTCGAGCTTGATGCGGGCGAACAGGCGTTCTTGCATGTACTGATCGAGTATCGAACGTTCGCACAGGCGCGCCTTGAGGCGTTCCTTGCCACCCTTGGCTTGGAGGGCTTTGGTTTCGGCTTTCACGCCTTCCTGCCAATCGGTCATGCAGGACATGTAGCGCTTGGGATCGTCAAAACCGAAGTCTCGGTCTTGTTGGAGAAATTGGTAGAGGAGTTTGCGCTCGACGACGTTGGAAACGAGAGATTTGCGAAGCGCGGCCATCTCTTCGGTGTATTTGGGGCCGAGGTCGGGAATGGGAGTTAAGGTTTCTTTGTCGTCGAGGCCATCAGTGAGCAGGGTGTACTCCCAGTCGATGTCTTCCTGGGTGACTTTTTCGCCACCGACTTCGACGATGACCGCGGTGGGTTGGAAGACTTGAGGCGGTGGGGCTTCGACTTGTTCGATGGAGAGAGGTTGGCCGGTGTTTTTGACTTTGAATACGTACGCACCGATGGCGAAGAAGGCTAGGGCGAGAAGTGCATATAGGATTTTGGGCATGGGGATAGTTTATCACGATTTTTTTGGCTGCAGGGCTGCAGGGCTGCAGGCTGCAGGCTGCATAGCTGCATCGCTGCGCGAGGCCCCAAGGGCTCCGCCCCTGGACCCCGCCTAGGGGAACAATGAGTGTTCCCCTAGGTACCCCTCCACACCAAGGGGGCTCCGCCCACCGTTGGATCCCCCA
>JAYVBB010000455.1:0-4164 GCA_043750715.1 Pseudomonadota bacterium
GAAGCTATCATCCACAAGTACGGAGACAAGGTCGTCTTCATGGCGCGTTTCATGCCCGGGCTGCGCACGCCGATCTTCCTGACCTGCGGCGTCTATCAGGTGAGGCCGTGGAAGTTCGTCATCCTCGACGGCACCGCGGCGCTGATTTCCGTGCCGCTTTGGATCTACGTCGGCTACGTCTTCGGCCGGAACCTCGAAGAGCTCGAAGCAAAAATCCGGCACGTCCAATTCGGACTGTATGCCGGACTCGCGGGTTTGCTGACGGTTTTCATTCTGGTGGCGGTGTTCAAGCGCCGCATGCAAAAAGTCGCGACCTGAGGCTCAGTGGGTCCAGGGCGAAACGTCGACGCGCAGGGCGTTGAGGTCGTCCTCGCTCTCGCTCAGGTTGAGTGCTCCGGCGTTGGCGGCGCCGAGGCACACCAGGTTCTTGAAATTTTTGAGGCGCGGCGTCAGGTCGCCGAGCAGGAAAGCGGACGGCGCACCGTTGCTCGGGCTAACGTGCGTGAACGAAGTGCCCGTTTCGGCGGTGTGACAGCCGTTGCAGGTCTGGAGTGCGAAGAAGCGCTCTTTGACGACGGTGCTGCTTTGGAACCAGCGGAAACCGAAGGGCTCGGGCGCTTCGGCGCCAAGGACGGCCATAGTGGCTGTGCCTTTCGGAATGGTGGCCGGGATCTGGGCGTTGGCCGTGTTGTACGAGCAGGTTTTGATGTCGGTGGCGACCGCACAGACGACGTTGGCGCCGAGCCAGGTCTTCAGCGTCGCGTTGTTGTTCAGGCCTTGGTCCGGGTTGTTCTTCACGGTCGTGAGCGTCAGCACCGGCAGGTTTTGCGCGCTGCGGGTGCGGACGATCTCACGGAGCTCCCAGTCGTTGTCGAGAATTTCGTTGGTGCGGATCTGCGAAATGGAAGCTTCGGTGCCGCCCGTGCGCTTTTGCGCCGACCGGTTGGCCCAGAGTTCGGTGATGGCTTCGAGCGCCGCGAGGTAGCTCGGGGCGTCGGTGAAGACCGGCTGCTTGTTCACGGCTTGGTCCGGCTGAATGCCGGCGACGCCGGTGTTGGTGTCGGCGATGAAGGCCTTCAGACCCTGCCACTTCTTGGCCCAGTCGAGAGCCGACGCGACGCCCTTGTTGCTGGCGGTGCCGATCGCGAGGTCGTACTCGAAGATGACCGTCATCGGGCCGCCGCCGGTGAAGCCGTAGACGAAGCGGCCTTCGCCGCCCGTGACGCCCGTTTTACCCTTCTTGGCGATGTCGAGGCGGTTGACGATCGCGACGAGCTTGAACGGCGCCAGGTCGAGGGTGCGGTACTGCCTGTTGTCGGCGCCTTTGGTCGTGCCCCAGGCGGCGAGGATCGTCGAACGAGTCGAGGTCCGGTTTTGTGGGATGAAGGTGTTGACCTTGGTAGACTGGGTGTACTTGTTCAAAAATTCGTCGATCTTCGTCTGCTCGGCGGCGAGCTTGACGGGATCGGTGCCGGGGGCCGGCAGCTCGAGGATTTCCCGCAGCGCGTAGGCGAAGCTCCATTTGCCCGGCACGCCGCCGACGACCCTGGCGCGGGCATCGTTGAGCACCGTGGCAGAGTTGATATAGAGCTGACCGCGCGGCGACGCGGTGACTTTGTCGATGTTGGTGGCGACGCTGCACTCGCTCTGGGTCAGGCTGAGACCCGCGAGCTCGTCTTCCCCGTCTTGCTCGATCGGCACGGCGTTGGTGTCGGTGCTTTCCGTTCTTTTGGAAGTATGGTCTTCGCCGGCACAGGCAAAAGTGAGCAAAAAGAGGCCCATCGCACCAAAATGGGTCGCGCGCATACTGAGTTCTCCAGGGTTTAAAACTGCGTGACGAAGAGATACCTGACTCTTCGGTCAAACCCCGCAATGGCTTGAAACAAACCAATAAAGGCTTGTTCTTTGCCACAATTGCAACCCGTCAATCGTCCCCGCCTAGCTCTTTCAGCGCCTGCTTCCAGGTCATCGGCTTGTACTCTTTCACGGCCTGCTCGAAGGCAGCGGAATGAGACTCCAAAGCCTTGGCTACGATCTTCAAGGACTTGATCCGGGCATAATGCTTGTCGTCGGCGGGGACCAAATGCCAAGGCGCGTTCTTCGTGTGGGTCTTTTCGAACATCGCGTCGACGGCTTCGACGTAAGTGTCCCAGTTCTTGCGGTTGCGCAGGTCGTCCTTGGTCAGCTTCCACTGCTTGTAGGGATCTTTGAGCCGCTCCTCGAAGCGCTTCAGCTGCTCGTCCTTGCTGATTCCGAGGAAAATCTTGATGACGGGGACGCCGTCGTCGACCAGCGTTTGCTCGAAGGAGTTGATCTCGTCGTAGGCGCGCTTCCACTCGTCTTTTTTCGCGAAGCCTTCGACCCGCTCGACGAGCACCCGGCCGTACCAGGTCCGGTCGAAGATCGCGATGGTTCCAGCTTTCGGGATCTTGGTCCAAAACCGGTAGAGATAGTGCCGCGTGCGTTCGTCCTCGCTCGGTGCGGCGATGGGATGCACCGCAAAGCCGCGCGGGTCGAGGTGCTCGGTCATCCTGCGGATCAAGCCGCCCTTGCCAGCGCTGTCGAAGCCCTCCAGCGCGATGATGATCCGGGACTTGTGCTTGAACGCCGACTGCTCGATGCGGAGCATCGTAAGCTGCAGCTCTTTCAGGTCCTCTTTGTATTTGTCTTCGGACTTGGCTTCCGGAAATTCGCCGGAATCCAAGAGTTCGCTCAGCGACGGCGCGTCTTTGTCCTTGCTCAGAGGCCCCTCTCGACAAGCTGCGGCTCGCCCCGGCCGCGGTAGACTTCCGCTTCCAGGAACCGGCGTTCTTCGGTGAGCTCGGTCTCGGTCACGATCCGGCTCCAGCAGCGCTCGTCCGGATCCCAGCGATAGCCGCGGGCCCGGAGCACGTCCTTCGTCTCGAAGGGCGAGTTGACGGCTTTGAGGAGATACTCGCGTTCGTAGCTCCGGATGATGAGCTCTTTCAGGTAGGGCTTGACCAGGCGGAACGTCGTCGCACAGTCGAAGAGGGCCCGGTGCGCAAACGGATTGACGAAGCCGTGATCAGCCGCGAGGTAGTTCAGCGAAAGCGAACCGAAGCGGTGCTTCCGCCAGTCGATGTGGCGCATCGAGCAGCCCCAGTGGACCTTGAGGTCCGTGAGCTCCTGCGAATTCAAGACGAATGCCTTGTCGAATTCGGCGTTGTGCGCAATCACGATCGACGCGCGGGAGAGGAAGCTGCGGACGATCGTCCAGTCGATCTTCTGGCCGGCGACGTGGGACGACTTGATGCCGGTGATGCGGGTGATGTCTTCCGACAGCGGGACGCCCGGATCGCACAGGCCGCCGTAGCTCCGGATGACGCAGGGCTCCTCGTCTCCCTCGACTCCGAACTCGAGCAGGCCGATCTCGATGATCTTGTCGGTGGCCGGGTCGAGGCCCGTGGTTTCCAGATCGAGAATTACACCAAAGTCCATTTTATTGCCTGGTTCCGTGACGGGGTTGGGGGCTTTATGACAGCGATCTTGCCAATTTCCGGGCGGCCCCGCCAGCCCGTTGTCGAAAGGCAAAGAAATCCCCCGATTGTTCCGTCTTTCCGGACGGCTCTGACTCCCCGCGTCTCGGTTTACCGGCCCGTCTGGCCTCCGCTCCCGAATTCGCTTAAACTAAAGACATCCCTTCCCGCCATTCCCGTCTCCGTTTCCATCGATCCCGTCCACCATAGCGGTCCTCCGCCAGGAGTCGTGCGCTTCCATGACCACGTCGCCGCCCAAGATATCTCCGGAAAATCTCCCCGACCGTCGCCAGACCGAAGGTCTGATGGCGTCGATGCCCGAAGTCATCGCGACGCTCGTCAGCGACGAGAGCTTCAAGGCTTACGCCATCGAAACCCCCGCCGACGACGTCGTCAGCGTCAGCCGCGACGGCCTCACGGAAATCCTGATCGGTGCCACCGTCTGGCAGTCGCTCGAGCGCCGGATGCCATACCTCGCCACCGCGTCGCAGCCGGGCGTCACCATCGTCTGCGTCGGCACTGAGCACGACTTCTCCAGCTTCCCTTCCGAGCTGAAACGCCCCGACATCCAGCAAGTGGGCCTGCCGATCTTCAAGCAGAACCTGGTCGCCATCCTCACCAGCCTGCACAACCTCCAGACGCTCGTCGCCCACTCCAACGCCGAGGC
>JAYVBB010000456.1:0-4585 GCA_043750715.1 Pseudomonadota bacterium
CGCCGCTGGGCGAACAACTGGTTCGGCCTGCTCCCGGCGATGGCGATGATTCTGCCTCCGTCGTTCAACCAGAACGAGCTCTACGACCCCGTGAAGGAGCTCGAGACGCCGTTCTCGTTCCCGCTCGACGTCGATTCGTTCTATGCGATGCCGGTCGGCTCGATCCGGAGCTACGCGCTGTCGGGAGGCGTGCGCCTGTCGCCTGACTTCGGAGGGTTGCTCGACCAGAAGTCGCAGGACACGTTGGACCGCGTCGGCGGCCTTTCGGCCAATGCGCCCTACTCGATCTTCAAGCGCGGCGAGCACCGGATCAACGTGCTGCGCCACGGCGAGAATCATGCGTGGGTAGGGCTCACCGATTTGAACCGGGTCGGCCACTCGATGTCGACCGGCGTCGGGCAGAAGTACTTCATCCTGCGCGGCGCGCTTGCGGCGAAGTTCCTGACCTTCGACTGGATCTGGGCGGGCGTCCCCGTCGGCATGGTGCCCGTCGACTTGAACATCGAGCAAGCCGTCGCCAAGGTTTTCGATCAGGTCTACGAATACGATCTCCGGAATCCGAAAGCGCAAGAGGCTTACGTAGCCGCGGTGAACGGCGACTTCGTGCCGTCGCGGGAGCGCTACCTCGACTTCAAGGAGAAGGCCGAGGACACCGGCGTCGTCTTCCACTTCTCCAGAACGCAGGACCGGAAGGAGTCGATCCAGAGAAACGGCCCGAACATCGCCGTGTACAAGAAAGAGCGGAACCGCAACCACACCGAAGCGGAAGTCGAGATCACCGACCAGGAAGGTAAATTCTACGTTCTCGAGTCGACCCTCGACGTCTCGGACAAGAACTGGAACATCCTGGTCGGCGACGAGGAAGCGCGCGTCCAGCAGCAGGTCGAGATGAAAGTGAAGCGGGTGCTCGACAAGGACGATCCGAAGCGTTTCGAGTACGCTTTCGAGACGGCGGAAGACCCTTACCGTCTGACGCTCACCCTGAACATCCAGGACCGTTACGTCAACACCGCCGAGTACCGGAAGTACCTCGCGGAACTCCGCTATTTCACGGCGCTCCAGATCAAGGACGTACCGCAGATCGACCTCGTCGACCGGGAGCAGTTGGTCGACTGGCGCCGGCAGAACTTTTTCGCCGAGCCGACGGAGCAGGTCTCCGTCATCCACCCGACGGCGACTTACCTCGGCCGCTTCGGGGCGCAGGCTTCTCTCAGCTTTTCGACCAAGCAGCTGGAGCAGATCGTCCGCTCGTCTGAGGACGACATCTGGGCCGCCTTCGCCCGGGCCTACGAAGTCGACGAGCGCGACTGGCGCGACCCCGAGGTGAGGAAGAGTCTCGGCTTCCAGATGCGTTGGTTCAAGCCGTTCCTGGCCTATCCGACCCGCCTCATCAACCTCCGCTTCTCGTCGGTCGACGCGATCGTCGAGGCGGCGCATGCGACGAAACAGCTGATGACGCTGAAGGCGTTGAAAACTCCCGTCGAGTTGATCGACGCTTTCCACGAGCTATTGGACAGCGACCATCCGCGGCAGCTGGCGCGGGGGCTGCTCAACCTTGCGGCGATCGACCAGGTGCCCCGCCGCGTGACTTTCTCGGCGCAGCCGAAGGGGTCGGCCCGCCACGAGGTGAAGCAGGCGTACGGAAAGCTGAACAACGTGTCGTTCCGCGCCGGTCCGCCGTTCCCCGAGCCGACGCGTTATCTGAAAGCCAAACAAAAACTCGCGAACTTCTACCTCGAGAAGCCCCAGGAAGCGGAAAACAAGCCCAAGGTGTCGAAGATCCAGGTCACGACGAGGGAGATCCCCGATTCGGTCCGCGATTTGAACGACGATCCCGACAAGGACGACAAAGACAGGATCAAGCCATCTGACCGGAAGAAGAAGCACGTTTACGTGTCGCTGAAAGTGAAGGACGTGACGGCCGACGGCCCGCTCAAAGTCTTCGTCCGCGTCGAGCAGGCGGGGAAAGTGAAGATCGGTAAGTTCGCGCTCGCCGAAAAAGTTCTCGACCTGTCGCCCGTCGACACGTCGCTCGATCCCACCCAGGGGCTCACTTACGAGTTCTTCCTGACTGGGCCGATGAGCCCGCTCAGCACGTTCCTGCTGAATCAGGCCGTCGAATCCGGCGACCAGTTCCTGGTGTCTTTGTCCGCTTCGCATGACCGCGTCGTATGGAGCGACGAGCGGTCGGTGGAGTTCCGCTTCGAGGGCGGCAAACTGATGCAGCCTAAATAGCTGTTATACCAGTCACTTAGCTTTCGTTGACACTGCCCCCTCTTTGTAAGAGATTAGGGCCCTCGTCCTGCTTATGGTGGCTGTGGCGAAGCGGTTAACGCATCGGATTGTGATTCCGACATACGCGGGTTCAATCCCCGTCAGCCACCCCACTCTTTCCCCTTTGATTTTCCTCCGATTTTTCGGACCCTAGAATTCCAGTTTCGAACTCGGGAGTCTTAGTGGCTAAGAAAATCGCGCGCAGAATCGCAAAGTACGTTTGCGTCTTAACCGGCGTAACCATCTTGGCGGGACAAGGTCAGGCCGCCGAGGACTGCCCAGGTGATGCTTTTTCGTTCTGGAAAGATAACCCGGACGGCCCGCACATCGCTGCGTGGCTCGAAGTACACCCAATCATGGTGTGTACCCGCGAGGACGATCTAACCCTCATAGACCAGGAGAGCATCGCCGTTTTTGCCCATGACGAGTTAACCCGGCCCTATCCGCCGGACGGCGACCAAGTCTTTTCGCGCATGCGTGACGTTTGGCGTCTCGCTTGCACGCCATTGCGTAGTGAATATGCTGCTGTCCGCGGATCCTGCGTCAAGTCCCTGGCCACATGTCTCGCGTCACGCCCTCCAATCAAACGCTACATCGACATACTCGAAGGCAAAATGAGGCTCGTGAATGCCACTCCGGAGGAGGCATCTAGCGTTGTTCAGCAGGCGTTCTCGGAAGGGTGCGTGGCATCGATTCATGATCCAACTCTTCCACCGAAGCCGGCGCAGCCCTCGACCTTTGGGCGTGTGTACTATGGCCAGGGGTTGCTCGGATCCGAAGGTCCCGGCATCGAAGCTGGCATAGCCCTCTATCACTTTCACTCCGTTGCACTGCTCGAACCAGTCAACGCACTGGGTCTGGCTGGCGCCGCGGAGAGAAATACGCAACGCGCTGAACTCATGCTCTATCATTCGCCCGCGAGCTTACCGCTCGCGCTGTTCTCTTTCCGCGTGTTTCTAGGAGTTGGACTTGGTCTTACTCGTGATGGCGGAGATCGTCCTTTCCGTCATGGAGCGTTACAAGTTGGCCTTCTCGCGTGGCGGTTTCTCTTTACATCGAGCCTGCGTACTTCATCGCAGGGCAACTCGATCGCCGTCGGAGTAGGATTCGGCATCCCCGATCGCGGCTTCGCGGCAGAATAGCACGCATGCGCACTCGCAAGGGTCCATACCTGGTTGATCAACGGTCATAGGCAAGCAGTGGCAAACTCGTCTAACAACCCACCCCACTCTTTCCCGCCAGGGAAAGAGCCTCTTTCGACTCATGCTATCGACTCTTTCAACCAGGTATCTCGCCTGGCGTCAAAGAGAGCATGAGTCGTTAGTCGATTGCATGAGAGGCTTTGCATCATGCAGTTGTCGCCCGACAAGGGCGTCTAGACCTTCGTCCATCAGTTGGCCTTCACGTTCGCGGCGCCGTCGGCTATTTTTGAAATGAATATTGGATCGCCTACCATGACTTTTCCGGCAGGAGCCGCGCCTATTCGAAAGAGTAGAAGGCTGACTTGAGGTTGAGGGCTTTCAAAGGTTGCTTTGCGCGTGACTCAAAGTAAGGGATCGCTTGGGGCTTCACTTCGACGCCCGACAGAAAAACCGTAATGGCATTATGCCAGGAAGTCGCAGTCGCGAGTGGATTGGGATATGTGAGCTCGACGTCGACCGACTTAGCCTTGGCGTCATACGTCATGTAGGTGATGGCAGTAGGCTCTCCGACTTCTTCGCTAGCATGATCGGGCTCGCCATTGCTGTTTGGCCCTTCGTGCGCTGATAACCAAGCCGCGTATCGTTCATTCAGGGATTTCAACGAGAGGAGTTCATCTAGCTGAAACTTCTGGCCGCGAATGTCGATCGTCTGAATCGATTGGGCGGTGGAATCTGCGGCACTGACACCGCCGCCGTAGGTACCGACGGCTGAAGTAGTCAGATGTGGTCCCGCGAGAGAAAGAATCGTCGTTCGCGTTGTGATTCGATATCCATCGGCAGCGCATCGGCTCGAACAGTCGAACGTGTCGCTTTGAACGATTTTTCCGGCGAATTCGACGAGATCCGCGCGCAAGCTGATGGAAAAATCCCCATTGGGCAAAGTAAGGAGCGGGGACATGGATCGAATGTTCGCGAAAACTTCCTTACATGACATGCCCTCCGGGATTACCTCGGCCATGCTGGGATCAAACACCTTTGCGCTCAAGTCGTAAAGGATCGTCGATCGGAGTCGAGATTTGTCATTCTCCTCCTGTTCGCAGCCGACGCCGAAGAACGCTGCCTGGCCCTGACTCAGAGTTCGCCAGAGGGACTGCATTGAGAGATAGCCC
>JAYVBB010000457.1:0-4620 GCA_043750715.1 Pseudomonadota bacterium
CGTGTCGTTGACAGCATTGATCGTTAGCGAGGCGGTCGCCGCGGTCGACGTCTGACCAGCGGCCGTGACCGTGAAGGCGAAGGAGGCCGAGCCGTTGTAGTCCGAGGTGCCCGTGACGCCGACCGTACAGACGCCCGCAGCGCAGGCACAAGCCTGGGTGACCGTGACGTTGGTGAGCGAGCTCGCGGCGCAGATCGTGGCTTGGTCGGTCTCCGGATCCAAGTAAGACAGGGTGATGACCGACTGGGTGTCTTCATTGAACGAAGCCGGCGTGACATTGCTCGCCACCGGAGCGTCGTTGACCGCGCCGATCGTGAGCGAGGCCGTCGCCGCCGCGGACGTCTGGCCGCCGGCAGTGACGGTGAAGTCAAATGATGCGGTCCCGCTATAGTTGGCCGTACCCGTGACGCCGACGGTGCACACACCCACGGCGCAGGCGCAGGCTTGTGTAACTGTGACGTTGGTAAGCGCGCTCGCCGCACAGGCCGTGGCTTGATCGGCGTCGGTGTCGGTGTAGGAAAGCGTGATGACCGACTGCGTGTCTTCGTTGAAGGAGGCCGGCGTCAGGGCGATGGCGACCGGGGCATCGTCGACGGCATTGATCGTCAAGGACGCATTGGACGCGTTCGACGAAGCGCCCGCGGTGACCGTGTAGCTGAAGCTAGCGGCACCGTTGTAGTTGGCGGTGCCCGTCACGCCGACGGTACAAACTCCGGCGGCACAGGCACAGGCCTGGGTGACAGTGACGTTAGTCGGACTGCTGACTGCGCAAGCGGTGGCCTGATCGCCCTCGGCATCAGTGTAAGGAAGGGTGACCACCGACTGGGTGTCTTCAGCGAAGGCGGCAGGCGAGATATTGTTCGTGGCGGGGGCGTTATTAGTTACGGCCCCTTTTGTCCAAGCTACCAGGGCGGCATTCGCGAACGTCTGCCAGTTGCCGGCCACGTCGCGGCCGATGAGGCAAAGGCGCACTGGGCCGTTTGCAAGGCCGCTGATGTTGTTGGTCACGTTTACTGACTCGAGAACCTCGGTCGCGGAGTAGCCGCTCGAGCTCGTGCAGTCAATAGAGCCATCGCCGATCTTGTATTTGTAAGCAACGACGTCGGTGCCAGCGACGTCGATGCTCAAACTGGTCAAGCTGCTCGTGCCGGTGGGAGCACCGAAGGCTTGAGCAGTCGGAGGGACTGTGTCACGTGTGAAGGCGACGTCACGCGTCGCGGCGTTGCCGGCGGCGTCCGTCACGGTGACGCGGACGACGTAGTTGCCGTCGACGTTGCCTTCGATAGTGGTGTTCTGTGCCGTGGCGTCGCCGAAGGCCACCGTTCCCGTGACGGGTGCGCTAATCGACGTCCAAGCGTAGGTCAAAGTCGAGGTGTCGGTAGCCGTCAACGAAGGCGTGAACTGGCTGTTGTAGAATCCTCCCGTCGACGCGGCCAACACGGGATCCGTCGAGTCTTGCGTCCAGCTGAATTCCGTCGGTGCCGCCTGCTCGTTGCCTGCCGCATCACGTCCGATGACGCAAAGAGTCGTGGCGCCGTCGGTTCCGGTCATGGCCAGAAGCGGGCTTGTCAAAGGAGTCCAGTCGGAATAGATGGCGCCGAAACAGGTTAATCCGTTGCCGACGACCGCGAACTTATAGTCCGAGCCGTCCGTTGAGGACACCGTCGCGGTAAAGTCGGCCTCGCCGTAGGGATCTCCCGGCAGGCTGCCGAGCGTTACGTCAGCAGGAAGCACCGTGTCGACCGTCCACGCGTATTCCGCGATAGCGGTGACGTTTTCGGAGGCGTCCCTTGCCTGAACGCACAAACGCTTGGCGCCGTCGGAACCCACGGCGCCGGAGATCTTCTTGGAAGCGTCCAGCCAATTGCCGAAGACCGCGCCGTCGCAGCTGGTGGCCAGGGCGCCGCCGAGCAGCGCGAACCGGAACTGCGCGACGTCGGTACCGTTGACGGAGACGTCGAGCTGCGACGCGTTCGCCGGATTGGTCGGTAGATTGTCGAGAGTAAAGGTTGGGGGAGCGCTGTCCCAAAGAATTGTTACCCTCGCTTCGGCGAGGATGGCCTTGCATTGGGTGAAACGCGCTTTCAACGTAGCTTCATAACGGTCGATCGTACGCAGCGCGTCTCCGGCGACCGGCAGGTGCCACGACTTGTTGGCGACCGTCGCTATGTAAGGAACGGTGCAGGTGCCGACGAAGGTCTCGCTCGCTTGGTCGTAGCAGCCGGGTGTCAGGCCGGGCTGTGTTTCGTTGACGGAGAGCTCGACCGCGTCGATCGGCGAGCCCGCCGTCGAGCCGCCGAACACCAAATCGGAGTCGCGCAGCAACGACGGCGACAAATGATACGCCCCGTCGGTGTCACGCGACGCGCCCGCCACCATGTTCACGAAGTCGGCGGGGGTTCCGAAGATCGAGGCGACCGTGGCGCGGCCGGTCGAGAAGTCCCAGCTTTGCGCGTCGCAAAGATCGCGGTCCTCGAGCAGCCCGAAGATCTTTTCGAGAGCCTCGATGAAGCCGGGAGCTTCCAGCACCATCAGCGCGACTTCGGTGCCGCTCTTGCCTTTGGTCTTGGCGCCGAGCGCTTCAATCGTCGTCGCGACGAGGGCCGAGACGGCGGTCATCTGCTTCGTTGTGACTTTGCCGAGGTCGATGTCTTTCTTTAAAAGAATGAAGCTCGCGACCGTCGTCAACGTGTTGACGTCGACGGAAATAGACAGCTGGTTTTTGGTAGCCGCCGTCAACCACTGACTGATCGTAACGATTTGCTGGCCAGAGGAAACCTTGTCTTTGTACGCCACTACTAGGAGAACGTCGTCTTTCGAAATGTTAGGCACGGCGAGATTGTACTTGCCGCTCTGGTCGGTTTGCGTCTCGCCGAGGAGCTGAACCTTGCTTTCGCCCGTCGAGAGGCGCAGGACCTCGAGGCGGAAGCTGGCGGCGTCGACTTCGCCGCCGGTGAGCGCCAGTTTGGCATCGGCGCTGACACTGACACGGCCGTCGAGCTTGACGACAAACAACTTTTTGGTTAGGTCGGTCTTCGTTTCCTGGGAGATCTCATCCTCAGGTTTCTCGTCCTCTTGCTGGGCGTCGGTGGGATTCGACGTGGTGGTGTCAATTTTGGGGCCTTTGGCCCCGCCGCATTGACAACCCGGCATCGAAGCGATGGCAAAGGCCAAAACGAGCCCGCGCACGCCGCCGTGCTGCGTAAGCTTGTTTAGCCAGTGTGTCGAAGGTAGTGTCGTCATCGGTTCTTACGACAAAAGGTTGTAAAAGGGAGTCACGTCTTACTTTCGTCAAACTGATGGGGGACTTTAGGCAAATCGAAGGTTTTCAAATTCAATTCGCTATTTGCCCAGCGAAACAAAGGGTTACGGCTCAGCGGCTTGGGATCTATAGGCCGAATTTAGAAATGCATACTGAGCAGGCATATTCGGTTTACCGAGCAGCCGTTCTTTTGTTTACCCGAGCAGGGGAAAAGCGATGCTCCTGGACCTCGCCTGGGTCTTCCCAGGCGAGGTCGATTGGCCTGCGACTTTTGGTTGCAGGCGCCTTCGATCAGCGTGCCGGCTCGTATCGCCTTTGCCTGAGACGATGTAGTCCGGCGTGACTTTTAGCGGTCGCTATCGCTGAGCTTCAAAAGAAATGCGTCGCTATCGCCGAGACTCGACAGCGCGGTCGAGCCGACGGGCAGGGTGCCTGCGAAGGAGCCGCCGATGATCGTTAGTCCAGATCCCGTGATAGCGAGAGCGCCGACGGCTTCGCCATCGGCGCCGCCGAGACGCTGGACGGCTAGAGGCATTCCGTCGGCGGAGCCGAGACGCGTAACAAAGACGTCCGTCAAACCCGCGCTTGTCAGGTTTAGGGACCCGATCGTGAGGGATTCCGAGAAGACTCCCGTCAGGACGATATTGCCTTCGGCGTCTAGGGCCAAATGGGCATCGTCGTCGAGACCCGGGCCACCGAAGCTTTTTGCCCATTGCAAGGTGCCATTGGGGTCGAGCTTGACGACGAAGATGTCGCTGCCGCCGGCGGACTGAAGCGCACCGCCGCCAAAGTCGACGGGACCGAGAAAGATCCCTCCGAGGTAGATGTTGCCGGAGGGGTCGACGACCAAAGACGTCAGCCGCTCGGATTTGTCAGAGCCGAAGGCGCGGGACCACAGATAGAAGCCCGACGAGGTCAGCTTCGTCAGATAGAGGTCCCTGCCGCCGAGGCTCACATGATTCGTCGTGCCGAACGTGATTTCCTCGTCGAACGTTCCGCCTATGAGCACATTTCCGGCGCCATCGATCCCCATGGCGTCGACGGAATCGGCTCCGGTTCCACCAGCGGCGAGGCTCCACTGCCTGGTCGAGTCAGGGGCCACCGCGCGTGTGGTTACCGCTTCGGATTTGGCGCATCCGACGGAGCAAAATCCCAGGCACGCCACCAGCGAGCCACGCCAAGAAAACGACGGGATTAGAAGTTTCCTTTGGAACGCCATATAATGAATTGTACCACGGACGAACCGGTGACTCCATTGTCGGCAAACTCGAAGTTTTGGCGTAAAGGATCCGCACCCCTCTTGCAAGGTTGCCGGTCGAATCTTCGTACGTCGCTCGCGGCAGCGCTCTTGGCGGCGC
>JAYVBB010000458.1:0-2787 GCA_043750715.1 Pseudomonadota bacterium
GTGAAGACGAAAGAAGTCAGAAGCCTCGACTTCAGCGGCCCGGCGCCGCTGTTTGCGACGATCGAGATCGACGAAAAGGACAACGTCTCACTGTTCGTCGGCCAGCAGGCGGCATTCGAGGAGTGCCGTTTCTCGAATCTGAGGGCGATCGATGGCTGGTAAGCTCCTCGGCAAACCGGCCACCAACCCCGTGGCGAAGGTCTTGAGCTGTCCCGCTTGCGGCGGCCAGGTCCAGATCCGCGTGCCAGGCAAGTCGCTGGTTGCGACCTGTTCCAGCTGCCATGCCGTGGTCGACGCCTCGCAGGAGAGCGCGAAGGTCCTGGCACAACAAAACAAGGCGGAGCGTCACGATCCGGTGCTGACGTTGGGCACGCGGGGCCGGATCCGCGGCGAAAAATTCGAGGTGATCGGCTTCGTCCGGAAAACGGACGAAACCGGCGTCTATCACTGGCAAGAATACCTGCTATTCAATCCTTTTCAGGGCTTCCGGTGGCTGGTGGAAAACCAAGGGCACTGGAACTACTTCATTCCGCTCAAGACCCCGCCCAAGGCGCAAGGCGGCGAGGCGCGGATCAACGGCAAGAAGTATCGGCTGTTCCTTCGGGGAGGCTCGAAGGTCGAATACGTCTTGGGCGAGTTCTACTGGCGCGTCAAGCAGGGCGACGCCGCCGTGGTCGCCGACTACGTCAATCCCCCGGAAATGCTTTCCTCCGAGCAGGTGGCCGGAGAAATCAACTGGAGCCTCGGGGAGTACGTCGACGGCAAAACGGTGCGCGAAGCCTTCGGCGTCAAGGGCATCTTCCCGACTTCGTCGGGAGTCGCCCCGAACCAGCCGTCGCCGATGGCACGGGCCAAAGGGATCTACCGCGCCACTTTCATCATGCTGGCCGCCATGTTCGTCTGCCAGCTGCTTTCCTCGTTCGCTTCCGCCGACCGCGAGGTGTTCTCCCAGACCGGGCAAGTGGCGAAGACCGCCGCTTCACCTTCTGCCGAGTTTCTGTCGGAGCCGTTTCCGGTCGCCGGCTCCGGTAACGTAGAGTCGGCGCTGAGCGCCCAGGTCGACAACAACTGGGTCGAGCTCGACATGAGTCTGGTCGATGAGGGGAGCGGTGAAAGCTTCGATTTCAGGCAGATGGCGGAGTTCTACGCCGGATATGAAGGGGGCGAGAGCTGGAGCGAGGGCGACCGCCGCGACGAGTTCGTCATTCCCGAGGTTCCCTCCGGCAACTACCGCCTCCGCATCGCGGCCCTGTCGGACAAGGTTACGCACTACTCGTTGAGTTTGAAGCGTGACACACCGTTATGGTCGAACTTCTTCCTGTGCGCGTTGGCGCTTCTGATGATCCCGTGCCTGCTCGGGTTCATGCAGTACATGTTCGAAGTGTCGCGCTGGCGGGAGAGCGACAACGCTCCGGCCTACATCCTGAAGTCGGAGGAGGAATGATGATCAGGGCCTATTGGGTCTGGGGCGTGCTCGTCCTGCTCTACCAGATCTACGCGAATCACTACGGCATCCGCATCGCCAATGCCTTCGGCGCCCGCGCCGTCACCCACGGCGGCGCCGTGGCGCCCGGTCTTCACCACAAGTAGCCCACTCAAAGGAGCGTTCATGGAACCGTATCTGTCCACCAAGGCCCTCACCGGCGCGATCATTTACTCCCTGCTGGGACTGGCCGTGTTTTTCGGCGTCTACCAGATCTTCAACAAGGTGACGCCCGGCAACTTCTGGAAGGAGATCCTGGAGGAGCACAACACGGCGCTGGCGATCGTCGTCGGCTCCGTCGCGATCGGCATTTCCATGATCATCTCCGCCGCGATCCACGGCTGAAGCATCATGGCGATCCCTCTTTTCATCTCGATCTTCGTCGTCGCGACGTGCGGCCTGGTCTATGAGCTCATCGCCGGCACGGTCGCGAGCTACCTCCTCGGGGATTCCGTTACCCAATTCTCGACGGTGATCGGGGTCTATCTCTTCGCCATGGGCGTCGGGTCGTTCCTGACGCGCTACGTGCGGGGCTCGCTGATCTCTTACTTCATCCGCGCGGAAATCATGGTCGGCCTGATCGGCGGCTTTTCGGCGGCGACGCTGTTTCTACTCTTCGAGTTCGTCGCCAGCTTTCACCTGGTCCTCTACTCCATGATTTTCGTGATCGGGACGCTCGTCGGCTTCGAGCTGCCGCTGATCATTCGCATCATGAAGGACCGCATCGAATTCAAGAACCTGGTCTCGCAGATCTTCGCGTTGGACTACGTCGGGGCGCTTTTCGCCTCGCTGCTTTTTCCGCTGGTGCTGGTCCCCTACGTCGGATTGATCCGCTCGAGCTTTCTGTTCGGGATCATCAACGTCGGAGTCGCGCTTTGGCTGCTCGGCATCCTGAAGGACGACGTGCCGTGGCGACGGCTGCTGCAGGGGTTCGCCGCGGCGTCGCTCGTCGCTCTGGCCGTCGGCTTCGCCTGGTCGGACGGGCTGACGTCGCTCGCCGAGACAGCGCACTTCCCGGACTCCGTGATCTTCGCCAAGTCGTCGAAGTACCAGCGCATCGTCCTGACCCAGGAAGGCGGCGGCACGAAGCTCTATTTGAACAACAACCTCCAGTTCAGCTCGACGGACGAATACCGTTACCACGAAGCCCTCGTCCACGTCGGCCTGGCGACGCTCGCGGAGCCCAGGGAAGTGCTGGTCCTCGGCGGCGGCGACGGCTTGGCAGTCCGCGAGATCCTCAAATACCCGGGGGTCGGGCACGTGACACTCGTCGATCTCGACGATGCCGTTACCGACCTCTTTTC
>JAYVBB010000459.1:0-2740 GCA_043750715.1 Pseudomonadota bacterium
GACGCCGCTGAACAGCCTGCTGATCCTTTCGACCCTGCTTGCGGAGAACGAGAACGGCAACCTGACGGAGAAGCAGGTCGACTTCGCCAAGACGATTCATCGTTCGGGCTCCGATCTGCTGACGCTGATCAGCGACATCCTCGATCTATCTAAAGTCGAAGCCGGAAAGTTGACGCTGAACGTCGAATCCACCGACCTCAATACTTTGAAAGAGTCGCTGGAGCGCAACTTCCGCCAGCAGGCGGACCAGAAGGGCCTGGAATTCGCCGTCGAAGTCGAGCCGGGACTCCCGGCGGTCGCAACCGACCCGATGCGCCTCGAGCAGATCGTGAAAAACTTCGTCTCGAACGCCCTCAAGTTCACGTCCGCCGGCAGAGTCGGCGTGCGCATCGGGGCTACGAACGAGCCCGGCTACGCCGTCGCGATCTCCGTCTCGGACTCGGGCATCGGCATTCCGCAGGACAAGCTCAACTTGATCTTCGAGGCGTTTCAGCAGGCCGACGGCACCACGAGCCGGCAGTTCGGCGGCACGGGACTCGGCCTGACGATCTCGCGCGAGCTGGCCGCGCTTCTGCACGGCAAGATCCAGGTCTCGAGCAAGGAAGACGAAGGCAGCGTCTTCACGCTCCTGATCCCGAAAGAATTCAAAGAGACGGAGGCCCCGACCCGCACGGTCGACTCCCATTCCGTGCCTCGCGCCCAGCCCGCCGCTCCGGTGGAGGCGTTGCCCCGCAAGCCCCCGGTCGTCTCGGGCGACGTCGGCAAGATCCAAGTCGGCGACCGCGTCATCGTCATCGTCGAAGACGATCCGGATTTCGCGAAAATCCTGATGGAGCAGGCCCACAAGTCGGGCTTCAAGGCCTTGATCGCCGGCGACGGGGAGCTCGGCCTCCGCCTCGTCCGCGAACACGCCGTGCACGGCGTCGTGCTCGACCTGAAACTGCCGGACGTCAGCGGCTTCAGCGTGCTCGAGCGCCTCAAGGCGGACCCGAAGACGCGGCATCTGCCCGTTCACATCGTTTCCGGCATGGACAAACCGCTAAGCGTCCTCAAGATGGGGGCGATCGGGTACCTGACCAAGCCGGTCGAGCGCAATCAACTGAAGGAAGCGTTTGGCCGCATCGAGTCGATGCTCTCGAAGACCATCAAACGCGTGCTCATCGTCGAAGACGACCAAGGCCAGCGGCTTGCGATGAGCGAGCTGCTCAAGGGCGAGGACATCGAAATCAAGGCGGTCGGAACCGGCCGCGAGGCCGTGGACGCTTTGGAAAACTCGACGGTCGATTGCATGATACTCGACCTGCGGCTCCCCGACATTTCGGGCTTCGAGCTGCTGGAGTTGCTCGATCGCCGCGACCGCGCCCAGCGTCCGCCGGTCGTGGTCTACACCGGCAAAGATCTCACGAAGGAAGAAGTGGATCGCCTGCGGCGCTATTCCGAGAGCATCATCATCAAAGGAGCGCGCTCGCCGGAGCGCTTGCTCGACGAGGTCAGCCTTTTTCTCCACAGGGTCGAAAACAAACTGCCGGCGGCATCGCGCGCGATTCTCGACGCTCTCCGCGGCAAAGACGAAGTCCTCGAGGGCCGCAAGGTACTGCTGGTCGACGACGATATGCGGAACATTTTCGCTTTGGCCAACGCCTTGACCGCCAAAGGGCTGGTAGTCGCGGTGGCGAAGGACGGTCTGGAAGCGGTGGCGGCGCTGAAGAACGGTCACGACATCGACCTCGTGCTCATGGACATCATGATGCCGCGCATGGACGGCTACGAAGCCACGCGCCGGATCCGGGGAGAGCTGAACCTCAAGTCCCTGCCCGTCATCGCCTTGACGGCAAAGGCGATGAAGGACGATCAAGAGAAATGCCTCGCCGCGGGAGCCAACGACTACCTGCCGAAACCGATCAACGTCGACCGTCTCCTGTCGCTGCTGCGGGTGTGGATGCCGCAGCGAGGAGCGCTCTGATTGACCGACACCGAAGACATCGAGGTCAAATGCCTCGCGGAAGCGATCTTCCTGAAGTTCGGCTACGACTTCCGGGGCTATTCCGAGGCATCCTGGAAAAGACGCTGCAAGCTCCTGATGCAGAAGTCCGGGCTCGCCAGTCTTTCGCAGCTCCAGCACGAGCTCCTGCACCGGCCGAATTTCTTCGCCGAGTCGATCCGGGAGTTCATGGTTCCGACCAGCGAGATGTTCCGGGACCCGACGTTCTTCAAGACCCTGCGCGAAATCGTCGTGCCCGTGCTGAAGACCTACCCCGCGATCAAGATCTGGCACGCCGGCTGCAGCACCGGAGAGGAAGTGTATTCGCTCGGCATTCTTCTGAAAGAGGAAGGCCTCTACGACCGCTGCGTCATCTACGCGACCGACCTCAACAACGATTCGCTGCGCCGTGCGGCGGAAGGCATCTTCCCGGTCGACGCGGTCAAGCAGGCGACGACCAACTACCATGCCGCCGGCGGCCCCGGCACGTTCTCGGACTACTACACGGCGCTGTACGGTTCGGTCCGTTTCGATCAGACGCTGACGTCCAACGTCGTCTTCTCGCAGCACAACCTCGTGACCGACGACGTCTTCTCCGAAATGCACCTGATTCTCTGCCGCAACGTCATGATCTACTTCAAGAGAGAGCTACAGAGCCGGGTCCTGGACCTGTTCACGAGAAGCCTGATTTACAAAGGCTTCCTGGGCCTGGGCAACAAGGAAACCGTGAAATTCATGGCCCGGGGGGACGAATACCGC
>JAYVBB010000460.1:0-1914 GCA_043750715.1 Pseudomonadota bacterium
CCAAATTTGGTGGCGGAGTAGGGGACGCTGAAGGGAACGGGCGCCCACGCGCTTAGGGAAATATTGTTGATGAGAGTGCCGCTTTGCTGAAGGCGGAAGACGGGCATGACGGCGCGCGCCGCATAAAGGTATCCGAGGAGGTTCACTTTGACGACCTGCTCCAAAGCTTCCAGCGGGGTGTCCTCGAGCTTACCGAAGGTGCCGACGCCGGCATTGTTTACCCACACGTCGAGCTGCCCGTACCGGTGCAGGGTCGCATCGACCAGCGCTTTGACCGCCAAGGGGTTGGTGACGTCGGTCGGCACCGCCAGGGCTTCGGCGCCGATGCGCCGGCAACTTTGCGCCACCAGCTCTAGCGTGGACGCGGTCCGTGCCGCAAGGACCAGACGCGCACCTTCTTTCGCGAAGGCTTGCGCCGCCGCAAGTCCGATGCCGCTCGACGCCCCCGTGATGACGACGACGCGATCCCGTAAATTCTTGGCTGCCATGAGGTCCTCCTCTCATCCAGCAGCGTTGCCAGATGAAAACGAGGGCTGCAATTCCTAGGCCAGATTGGCTTTGAACAGTGCCGCCAGCAGCTCATGATTCTTCACGTATTGCGAAATGTCTTTTTTCGTCGTGCGAAGACCCGGGCCACTGGACGTCTTCACGCCGCGCACTTCGTCGGTGCCCTTTTCGAAGACTGCGATTTCTTTTTCCCAGTTGGCGATGTTGAAGCCGTCCTTCTGGCCTTGCTTCCTCAGTTCGTTGATTGAAACGGAGGACGTGTCGTAGGGCGCCGCGAGAGTCAGCTTCTCGAGCGTGCGCAGCATGCCGATCGCGTCGGGGGAGAGGTACGGCTTGGCCGGATTGACCTTGATGAAGTTGGCCATGAACGCGATGAACGAATTCAGCGTGGCGCGGTTCGGCGTCGACAGGACGACGTTCTTGTAGCTGTCCTGGCGAGTCGACAGGAACTTCTCTTTGACGAGCACTTCGAGCAGCATCTTCACCTTGTCGCCATCTTCGTTGAAGAGCTCGACCAGGGCCTTCTCCATCGGCGTTTTCTGCAGCACGAAGTCCTTGCCGTCTTTTTCGCCGTCCTTATGCCAGAGCAGCACGATGACGTTGAGCTGGCGCAGCACGTTCTGGAACGGCTTGCCTTTCGCTCCGGCGCTCGGAGCGGTGGCACCGCCGCCGAGGCCGCTTTCGAGTTTTTTCAGGCGGTCGTTGGTCTGACGGAGGCGCCCGGAGAGGGCGGACATCAGGCCGACGAACCACTTCGGGATCTGCTTCATCAGCTTGCCGAAGTCTTCCGTCGAGATGTGCGTGACTTCGGTTTCCTTGGTCGCTTTCACGGACGCCGACCGCGGCTGGGCGTCGAAGAGGCCCATCTCGCCGATCATTCCGGCCTCGCCGATCGACGCGAGCGAAACTTCCTTGCCGTCCTGCTCGAGATAAACGCGCACCTCGCCCTTACGGATGAGATACATCCCGTCGGGCTTGTCGCCGGCCTTGAATAAGACCTGGCCTTCTTTAAGCACTTTGTTGGTGCCTGCCACGCGCTTTCCTTCTGTTTCTTCCCGAGGTTCATCGGGAGATACAGAAGGTTGCTGTAGCAAAGTAAGCCAATGGCCAGTCTTTACCGGCCGTCAAATCAGCGTTTCGTCGACGTTTTCCAGCAGGCTTTTCAGAGGCGCCAAGTACTTGGCTCCCCCCTCGCCGTCGACGACGCGGTGGTCGAAGGTCAGGCCGATCTGGACGAGCGGGCGGATGCCGATCAGGTCGTCGATCACGACGGGACGCTTCACGATCGCGCCGAGGCTCAGGATCGCGACCTGCGGCTGGTTGATGATGGGCGCCGAGACGACGCTCCCGAACATCCCGGGGTTCGTGATCGAGAAAGTGCCGCCTTGCACGTCTTCGGGCATCAGC
>JAYVBB010000461.1:0-1571 GCA_043750715.1 Pseudomonadota bacterium
GATCGCCAAGAACTTTGGCGTCTCGGTCAAAGTAGGCCAGACCCTGGACTTCGGCGTCGATGCCGCTGGCAGCTTCCAAGCGGCGGAGGCGAAAGCCAAAGCGCGCCTCGGCCAGACTTTCCCGTTTCGCGCGCAGCAGGAATTTCTCTACGCCAAGGACGGAACGCTACCGCTCTTTCCCGACGTCCACAGCGAGAGCCTCTTCATGCTCGGGCTCGAAGGCGTGGCCAACGCCAAAGCTCTCTACGGTACGCCGGACCTCACCGAGCTGAGCGACTCGCAGATGCTGAAGATCGTCGATCAGGTCGCCTGGCAGATCGAGTGGGGCAAAATCTATCAAGCGAACGGCTGGAGCGACCAATGGCTCGGCCTCGTCCTGAGCTTGCAGCCCAAAAGCGTCGACGCGCGCAAAGAATACGCCGTGCAGATCCTGACCTTCTTCGAAAATGCATCGCAGCACGGCGGCAGTTTCACGACGGCGAGCCCCGGCGTGCAGCTCGGCCAAGGCGTCAACGCGCTGCTCAACGAGCTCGGCGGCACGAAGTGGGCCCCGAAGGCTCTCGTCTGGAAGCATCATCCGCTGCTCTTCAACGATCAGATCGTCAGCTGGGCGCGCTTCGAGGAAGGCGCGCAGAAAGCCCCGCTGCTTTCTCCCGAAGAGCTCGAAGACTTCCTCGCCTTCGCTTACGATCAGGTTCAAGCATTGAAAGTCGTCTCTTGGGTCGGCGAAGCCGCCAGCGTGATGTACGAATTCAAGGCCGCCGCGGGTTCCATCAAGTCCGCCTCTCTCCCCAATGGCTGGATCCCACCCCTTTACGTCCTGACGCCCAAGGCTCAGGAGCTCGTCACCAAACTCCTCGCGTTCCAATGACCCGCACGCCTTGCGGGGCGATGACCTTCGTCGTATCATGAACGACCCTAGTCGAAATGATCCGGAGACCTCATGGAAAAGATCGCCCCGCAAGTCGTCACCGACGTTCACTGCCCGATTTGCAAGACCGGCTTCATCGCCTCCGCGACGGGACGCTACGGCCTCTACTGGACCTGCAACGCCGCCGCGAAAAATTGCCGCTTCAACCTGTCCTCGAAACCGACCGGCCGCACCTGCACGTACAAGCGCGGCGCTGCGCCCGACGCGACGTGCGGCGCGCTGATGGTCGAAGGCACCAAGACGATTCCGGAACGCTGCAGCGACAAAGCCTGCCCGAACCGGAATCCGCACAAGCTCTAACGACGACGCTTCCGCCGCTTGCCTCGCCGCTGGCCGTTGTTTGCGCCCTGGTCGCCGCCTTCCCCGTCCCGGGTGCGCGCGACTTTCGTGCTTTTGAGCGAGCGTTCCACGAACGCGTTGACGAGCTCCCGGCGCTCTTCGCATTCCTCGATGCGGTCGAAGACCGTCGGGTAGCGATAGGCCAGCCAGGCATAAACCGTCAGCGTCTTCAGGTAGTCTTCGGCTCCTAGCAGCTCGAAGTGGCTTCCCGTCGCTTCCTTGTTGAAGCTGTGCGCTGCGTCGAACAGGTCGTTCAAGTCGTCGATCTCGGGATCCGGGTCGTTCGGGTCCTTGAACTGAG
>JAYVBB010000462.1:0-1993 GCA_043750715.1 Pseudomonadota bacterium
TTCATGGTGATGGGCTGGGAAGGCATCATCGGTGGACTGATATCCAACCGGTTCGACGTCATCATCTCGTCGATGAACGTGACGCCCGACCGCGAAAAAGAAATCGGCTTCGTCGAGTACGCCCGGATGTCCCAGCTCTTCGTGTCGAAGAAGGGCGTCGAAGTCAAAACCGAGAAGGACCTGATCGGCCGGATCGTCGCCGTCGCGACCGATACGACCTCCTACGACTACATCCAGAAGCAGCGCTCCGCCGGCCTGGCGGTCAAGGAAATCCGCGCCTATCGTCTGGCGTCGGAAGTATTCATGGCAGTCAAGACCGGTCACGCCGAAGTCCTGGTCGTCGACGAGCCCGTCGCCCGCTACTTCACCAAGCTCGACGCCGCGAACTTCACCGTCACCGGCCGCGCCATGGCTCCGGAACCGATCGGCGTCGGCATCCGCAAAACGAACGCGGCGCTCCGTGCAGCCGTAGCCGACGCGGTCGCCGCGATGAAGAAAGACGGAACGATGAAGCGCCTGTCCGAATCCTGGTTCGGTGCCGAGCTCGGCGCCGACTAGTTAGTTTCTGGCGCGCGTTTCGCGCCAGAAAACTAGTTCGTGACTTTGAGGTAGAAGAGCGCGGTCGGGCCGGAAATGTGCTCATAGAGCGCGCCCGGAGCGGCGACCGTGTCGATGGCCTTCGTCAGCACGCAGTCGTAGGTCGTGCCCGGCGCAAAGTTGGCGCCGTGGGGGCACGGCGTGCCGCCGGTATGGAAGCGGTGTGTGATGGTGTCGTCGTTGAAGAAGCGGAGCGTCTGGCCGACCTTCGCCTCGACGAACGTGCCTGAGGTGTTCAAAGGCTTAGTGCCCGTGCCGGCCGTGATGTGGAACTCGACGATGTTCGGATCCTTGACCGGTTCGTCCGGCTTCTTCGGCTCGTCGGGCTTCGCCGGGTCTTCCGTCGGGGTGTCGGGCGTCCCGGTGTCGTCGGCCGGTTTGTCGCCGGTGGTGTCGCCACCTTCCGTGCCTTCGGCGTCGCTGGCGCCCGGCAGGTCGTTGCCGTCGGCGACTTTGACGTCGTCGGCGTCACACGTTTCGTGGCCCTCGTGGAGCGCAATGCCGCTGCAGTCCAAATCGTCCTGGCTGGCGTTGGCGTCTTCCGCCTTCGCCGCCTTTTTCTTTTTCTTGGGAGTCGCGTCGCCGCTTTGCTCGGTTTGTTCGGCGCTGCGTTCGTCCTGGTTTTCCTGTCCCTGCATCGCGGCATTGGCGCCGCACGCGGTGAGAAGAAGGGCGGAGAGGGCGAGGGTGAGATTCTTGGGCGTCATGGAGGCGTCCTCTAAAGGTGCGCGAAATGCGCAACCAGGTCCTCGGACCGCCCTCGTGGAGACTTGAACATAAAATAAAAAGACCGGCAAAATTCCGTCATATCAGAGGTTTGCCGGGGCGAAGAAAAACCCGATGCGCGAAACGAACGAAATTTCGTCCGGACGCTACTTCGATTTCCCCCAGGTCTTTTCCAGGAACTGATCCCGACCCGAATTGAAGCGGTAGTACTTATAACGCACGGGATTTTTCTTGTAGTAGTCCTGGTGGTAATCCTCGGCCGGATAGAACGCCTCGGCGTCGCGCACCACCGTCACGATCTTCTTGCCGCCGAACGCCTTGGCAGCCTCGAGTGCTGCCTTGGACTTCTCCACGGCGGCGCGCTCCCCCGGCGACGAAACGAAGATCGCGCTTGTGTACTGCGTGCCGCGGTCGACGAACTGGCCGCCATCATCCGTCGGATCTACGGCATGCCAGAAAGCCTGCAGCAGCTGATCGTAAGAGACCTTGGCCGGGTCGTAGTGAACTTCGACGGCTTCGAGGTGGCCGGTGTCGCCGCCCGAGACCTGCTCGTAGGTCGGATTTTTAACGTGGCCGCCCGCGTAACCCGAGATCACGGCGCTAACTCCCTCGAGGTGCTCGAAAGGCGGTTCCATGCACCAGAAGCAACCGCCGGCGAAAACGGCTTTTG
>JAYVBB010000463.1:0-2706 GCA_043750715.1 Pseudomonadota bacterium
TCAAGAACAACAAAGGGATCCTGCGCGACAAGACCAACATCGAGTGGAAGCGGGAGCACGGCACGTCGGTCGAGTTCAAGCTCGACGGCCGGATCCAGCTGAACGGCGAAGGCGGTATCCTCAACTATTTGCGTAGTACGGTGCTGCTCAATCCGCACATGGATTTGAAGTACAACATCACCGACGTCGCCCCGCAGAAGATCCCGCGAGTTATCAACACGCTGCCGGTCATCCCGGAAGCGATTGAGCCGCATCCCCACACGATGAAGCTCGGGGAATTCATTTCGCACGCCCGCCTGTTCGGCAAAGCAAAGTGCTCGAGCTGGCTGAAGAAGGGTTTCTCGCGCGTCTCCGAGCGGACGCTGGAAGAGCTCGTCAAATTGCAGAAATTGAACCCGGCGATCCTCGCCAAAAACATCGAGACGATGTCGGACGAGGACTTCAAGAGCCTCTTCGCCGCTTTGCAGAATCTGAAACTGATGGCGCCGTCGACGAGCTCGGTGCTCTCCATCGGAGAGGACGGCCTGGCCCTGTCGATCCGCCGCATCGGCGACATCGACTTTTTCGCCGTCCTCACCCGGAAACCGGCGATCTGCGACTTCAAGCCCGTGCAGGTCGAGGTTGCGATCGCGCGCCTCAAGGTCCGCGGCTCCGAGGAGTCGGAAGACCCCGTGCAGGTGCTCCGCTTCGCCAACAGGGTGCCGCTCCAGTTCGATAAGGCTGCGTGCGCGATCGTCAAAGCGATCAACACGGTGCCGTGGCGCAACTACGGCCTGCGGCAGCCCAAGAACTCGTTGCCTCTCGGTCCCTACATCGTCGCCGTATCGGTGGTGTCGCCCTTCATTCGCTTCAAGAACGCCTCGAAAGAGACGATCGACGCCTCCGACGAACTCGTCGAAGAGCTGCGCCGCGCGCTGATGCAGACCGGCCAACGCCTTTCCCGTTATCTCAAGCGCGAACACAAGGCCGGCGAGCTCGAGGAACGCGTCCAGCACATCGAGCAGTTCGGACCGATCCTGGTCGAAACCCTGGCCCGGATCCTGTCGGCGTCCGACGAGCGGAAGAAACGCGCCGAGGAAGGTCTGGCGAAGCTGCTCGAACGGGACACCAAAGGCGTGAAAAAGGAGCTCGACGAAGCCGAAGGCCGGCTCGCGAGCTACCTCGAAGACAAAAAAGAGCGCCTCTCCGGCTTCTTCGGCGCGATCGACGCCGAAGAGACGCAAAAGCGCGCCGCGAAAAAGAAGGCCGCCGTCGACGCAGCGGTCGAGGCCGGCGAGCTGCCGCCCGAGTCCGTGGACGTCGAAGACGACGGCGAAGCGGAGTCCTCCAAAAAGGGCAAGGGCAAGAAGGGCAAAGGCAAGAGGCCCACCGACGAAGAGCTGGAAGAAGCCGGCGCCGTCGAGGAGATCGCCACGGAGAAGGCGGAAAAGAAAAAGAAGAAAAAGGGAAAGGGCAAATAAACCATGGTCAAAGCCCACACCAAACGCGCCGCGAAGAACGACTCCGAGATCATCACGCTGAGCAAAGAGCTCTGCGAGACGATGCTCGCGGACCTCGAGAAGGCCAAGCGCCCGGTGCTCCGGGCGACCAAGTGCGCTCTTGATAACGCCGAATACAGCCCGAAAGTCGGTTACCTGACTCCGGGCGGCAAGAAAGTGTCGTCCGAGCTCAACGCCAGCTCGGTGAAGAAAATGTCCCGGGCGATTTTCATGCTCGAGATGCTGCTTCGGAACGTCGAGATCTCCACGATCAACACGAAGCGCGAGCTCTATTACGTCGCCAAAGGCTACGTAAAGCACGACCCGAAGCTGAAGCCGCTGGACTTCCAGGGCCAGGACGAATCCGACTCCGTCATCGACTTCATCTGCGAGATGCTCGAAGCCTACCGGGAAGAGCTCAATTGCGTCGCCGACGACCGCGGCGGCCAGACATACTCCAAGCAACTGGTCGTCCAGGAGACGGAACTCGACGGCAACGTCGCGACCGTCGACCTGTCGTCGCTGGGTACTGCCCCCTACCAGCCGAAGAACCGACCGCAGAATCTGGCGCTCAGCGTCAAAAAGAAGGTCGACTTCGCGATCATCATCGAGTCGCAAGGCACGGCGAACACGCTGGTCGCCAACGGGATGACCAAGCGCCACAACTGCATCGTGATCGGAGCCCAGGGCGTCCCGTCCAACGCCGTCCGCGGCTGGGTGAAGAAGATCCAGGATCAGCTGAAGGTGCCGCTCTACTTCTTCGGAGACCTCGACGCATACACGATGCAGAACATCTACCGGACGCTGAAGGCCGGCTCCGCCGCCTCGCTCATCCGGAACTCCGACTTCTGCGCCCCCGAAGTCCGCTTCCTCGGCGTGCTCCCGGAAGACATCAAGAAATACGACCTGAGCGACTACCCGGTCCGCGAGTCGGACATGGGCGAAGCCCGCGCCTTGAAAAAAGCCCGCGACGCTCTGGTCAACGACCCGTTCTTCCGCGACAAGAAGAACAAAGAGCTGCGGGCGATCCTCGAATGGCTAGTGAAGAACAAGCGCCGTTGCGAGCAACAGGCTTACATCTCCGTCGATCCGCGCGACCCGCAGATGATGGAAAAGATCATCATCGACAAGATCAAGAAGGGCAACTACCTGGACTGATCCCTAGGTCGGCGGGGTCAGGCACGTGCCTGACCCCAATTTCTTAGACCTTCTGCTGCTGAGCCAGGAG
>JAYVBB010000464.1:0-3158 GCA_043750715.1 Pseudomonadota bacterium
CTCGGGCGGCGCCAGATGAAGCCGTCGACGACGTAATGCGTCACCTGAGGCACGACCAGGAGCGGCACTACCGCGACCAAAAGCCAGGAGCTTTCGAGCTTGGGCAGGACCCACGCGAAAAGCGTCGGGTGATCCCGCCAGACGAGCCCATCCCAGAGCCATTCTTCAGCGTAAGCGAAGAGAAACAACACGCCGAGATAGACGGGAACCAGGTTCCAGCGAAAGAGCGGTCCGCCGTGCCTCTTCTTGGTCGCCCAGATCAACGCCGTGTACGGAATGCCGTGACTGATCACGTTCGTCAGCGTGAACACGGCATCGCCGTCGAAGGCGACGATGCCTGCGTACCAGGATGCCGCCGTGCCGACGACGAGCAGGTTTTTCGGCCAGTTGAACGAACGCCGCCGGAACGAGCGCCACGCTTCCGCCAAAACGTACGAAGCTAGGACCGCTCCGTAGATCCCGTAGCCGACCGCCCGGACCTGGGGCCAATCCCCCGTCAGGAAATCGCCGTCGACGAACCAGTGAAAGCGGCGGGGGGCGGACGCGTGCCAGTAGAGCAGCGGAAACCCGGTCGCGACGTAGATGACGGCCGCCTCGAAGCGCCGCCGCCAAACGTCCGCCCGCGTCCCACCGTCCTCGTTGCGCGTATAGATGCGGAGAAAACCGTACTGTTGGCGGACGAAATGAAACACGGCGAGATAAGCGAGCGTCCGCCAGAAGACCAGCGCGCCGAGCGAATAGAGCATCATGCCCGCGACCCAGGCGATCAGAGGAACCAGCAAGAGCAGCATCCGGCGCTCGGCGAGCATCTTCCGGTCGAAGTACGTGCGATAAAGCGTCGAATAGACGTGCGCGACGTCGACGCCGACGATCAGAGCCAGCCACGCCCAGGGGCCGACGTCGGCGGTCGCCAGGCGGTCGCCCCAAAGGACGACGACGGCCACGGCACCAAGCGCGGGTCCGAGGATCAGCGAGGTGTCGAAACCGGCTCCCCGAATCCAGGGCTGACGAGCGGCAGCCATCAGGCGCTCCGCTCGCCGGTGGCGAGGGCTGAGTTCGCGGCGCCGACGCCGCGAAGAAAAGCTTCCTCGAACACCGAGATGCCGCTCATGTCCGAATGCGCGAAATGGATTCTCCCCCGCGGCTCGAGTGCCCGCGCACGGGCGTCACCCCAGATCATCCCGGGATCCGGCCGGATCATGCCGTGGGCCCACACCCAGACGTCGAGATTCAGCACGTCCCGACCGAGGCCCGGATGCATGCGCTCCAGCTCCGCGACGATACTCGCGGCCCACTCCTCGTGCGAAACGGTGCCGACTATCTGACGAGCCGCGGCGGGAGGCATATCAGTGAACGGACGATAGTACGTGATCACGGTCTCGCGGCGTTGCATGCCGAATCCCTGATGATTCGCCACCACGTAGCCGAGCGACGGTCCATGCCGCGAGACGTTGTCCCAGGAGAGGCGCGCACCCAGGCCGTCTCCGGGCGGACGTCGGAGCGTGACGTTGGCCACGACCCACGGAGCGTAGTGAAAATCCGGCAGGTCCAACCCCGGCACGACTTTCGCCGCCACGAAGCGCGGCAAAGCGCAGACTGCCGCGCGCGCTTCCACCCGCACGACTTCGTTCGTGGTCAGGTCGAAATAGTCGACGTGCACGCGGTCGCCGACCGTTTCGGCCCGGTGGACCAGGACACGGCGCCGAAGCTGACCCTTCTGCGAGTCGGCGAGCGCCCGCACCAGCCAGCCGTTGCCTTCCGGCCAGGTCAGGATGGCGCCCGGCTCGGCATTGGCGGCCCGGCCCGCGCGCGCGGCGAAATAGTGCACGCCCGCCCACGCCGAAGTATGCGCCAGGTCCGCGCCGTAGTCGTCGCGGCAGCAGTAGTTCACGTACCAGAGCAGATGCGGCGACGAAAAGCCGCGCTCGGCGAGAAAATCCCGCATCGACTGGCGGTCTAGTGCCAGCAGATCGGGGTCGCGCGAGCTGGCGTCGAGCGGCATCGCGAAAGCGCGTTTGCCGTCCTTCCCTTTCAGGCTCTTGTACTGCCGCATCAGCGAGCGGAAGCGTTCGATCTGCGCGAGGTCGTCCTGCTTCAAGCCGAACCGCGGCATGAGGCCTTCCTGCCACCGGCCGTAAGAATAGAGCCTTTCGACCGGCTCCGAGCAGAGAAAGGCCTCCTCGTAGAGCGGGAGATCTTTCGCCCCGTAGCCTCTGATCACTCCAAGCTCTTCGAAGAGCGTCCTCAGGGGTACCAAATCTTCGTTGATGATCGGAACGTAGTGCGCGCCCAAGGGATATGCGGAGACCGAGTTGCTGCCGGACGACGAGTTGCCTCCCGCGTGGCCTTCCAGCTCGAGCGTCAGAAAATCGCGGGTTCCGCGCCGTTTCAGCTGCCAACCGGCGGCAAGCCCCGCGATGCCGCCGCCCAGAACGACGACTTCCGTCTGCACGGTCCGCGTCGGCGTGACGCCGTGTTCGCCCCGCAGCTGGTGGCCCCAGGCTATGGACGGACTGCTTAGCGTGCCGTCGAAGCGGCGCCGACAGCCGCCGAGCGGCAGTACGCCCAGCGCCGCCGCGCCGACGAGCAGCTGTCTGCGCGACAGATTTGGCGGCTCAAAAGGCAACTTCTTTCCACTCCTCGTCGAAGTAGCGGACCAGCGCCTGGTTGTTGAGCTTGTTCACTTCCGTCGGCACGTGGCTCATGTCGGCCGGAAAAGTCAGGAACGACGCCACGGTTTCCGGCGTCACAAAGCGCAGGCCGGCCGGGTAGGAAGTCGCCGGCGTCCAGGGCCCGAGCGTTGCAAGCACGAATCCCCACTCCCCGAAGGAAGGGACGTAGGCGTGATAAGGATGAACGACGAAGCCTACCGATTCGATCGTGTTGGCGACGCACCAAAACGAGCGGCGCGCCGCGATTGGCGAGCTGGCCTGGACGACCATGGCGCCATCGGGAGCCACCGACTGCTTGACGAGCTCGTAGAAGCTCGCCGTGAAAAGCTTGCCGACGGAAAAGTTGCTCGGGTCGGGAAAGTCCACGACGACGAAGTCGAACAGCCGCTTCTGGTTCCGGAGCCAGACGAAGGCGTCCGTGTTGATCACTTTTACCCGCGGGTCGGTCAAGGCTCCGAGATTCAGGCGGGTCAGCAGCGAATGCGT
>JAYVBB010000465.1:0-4930 GCA_043750715.1 Pseudomonadota bacterium
GCCCGCGAGCTGCTCCGGAAAGACGGCACCTTAGACTTCACGGCGTTGAACGACGAGCTGTCGATGGCCCTCGAACTGCCTTCCGGCGCCGACAAGAGCCGCCTCGCTCACGGCTGAGGGACGTAGTACCCTCGTCGTACCTTGAGCCCTCCTCCGGAACGTGAAAAGTCCCGTGGCTTCAGCCATAAGCTGAAGCAGGCGGAAGCCATGGCAGCCGGCCCCACGGTCAAGGTGTCGGAGCTCGAAAAGCTCTTCTCCGGCCGGACCTTCGCCTCGGCGATCATCATCCTGTGCCTACCCTTTCTGCAACCCTTGCCGGTGCCCGGCCTGTCGGTCGCCTGCGGTCTGGTGATCGCCGCCCTTGGCGCGAGGCTCATCCTCGACAGAGCCGAAGCCCTCCCCGACTTCCTGTCGCGGCGGGAGATCGACGGCCCGAAGCTCCGGCGCGTGCTGACGGGCGCCCAGCGGATCTTTCGGCGCCTGGACCCGCTCTTCCGCCGCCGCCTGCTCGGGATCGTCGATCCGCCCTTCGGTCGCCTGACGGGCGTGGGCTGCATCGTGGGCGGACTGGCTATGGCGATGCCGCTTCCCCCCGTCGTGCTGTTTTCCAATGGCATGCCAGCCTTAGGGGTGCTCTTCCTCTGCCTGGGCTGGGTCGAGCGGGATGGCCTGTTCGTGCTGGTGGGCCACGCCATCACCGTCGGCACGTGGATCTACTTCGCGTTCTGGTGGGAAGCACTGAAGTTCGTTGCGCTCGGGCTGTGGGAGAAGTGGACGTGACGGCGCCGCGTTGGTCGAGATGCCCTTCGCCGCGAGCCTCACCGGTCGTCCGGCTGGTCTGCTTTCCTTTCGCAGGCGGTTCGGCGTCCACCTACCGGGGCTGGGAAAATCTGCTCCCGGAATCCGTCGAGATCCACGTCGTGGATTTGCCCGGGCGGATACCGCGGCTTGCGGATGCTCCGCGAGCGAGCCTGGCGTCGCTGGCCGACGACTGCGCCGCGGCGCTCGCGGCGACCGTCGCCGGCAAACCGTTCGCCTTCTTCGGCCACAGCATGGGAGCGGTCGTCGCCTTCGAGACGGCGCTGCGCCTTGCGGAAAGAGGCCTGCCGCCCGCGCACTTCATCGCATCGGCGAGGCAGTCGCCCGCCTTGCCGTGGCGTCGGCCGAAGATCCACGCGCTGCCCGACGCCGAATTCAACGCCGCCATCGCTCGCCTCGGCGGCACGTCACGGATCGTCCTCGCCGATCCCGAGATGATGCAGATCGTGATGCCGTCGCTCCGGGCGGATTTCACGGCCATCGAAACCTATCAGTACCGTGCGGAAACCCGGCTCGCGTGCAACGTGACCGTGATCGGCGGGGTCGAGGATCCCGACGTCGGCATGGACGATCTGATGGCCTGGCAGGACGTCACCTCAGGCATGGCTCTGGTCGAGCAGAAGAGCGGCGGGCATTTTTACATTGATCAGCATGCCGCGGCGGTGACAAGACAGATCGTCACCGATCTTAGCCATTCCTTGGGACGATCTTTATGAGCGTTTGGTCCGAGCATGTCTTGCCTCACGGCCCCCTGCAGAGCCTCGGCCCGCGCCTCTGGTACGTCGTCGGCAAGCTGAAACGCGGCGGCATGACTCGCAACATGGTCGTCCACAAGCTCGCCTCCGGGGGACTGCTGATTCACAGCGCCGTGGCGCTCGACGACGAGACGCTCGCGAACCTGTTGAAACTCGGGAAGCCGCAGATTCTGGTCGTCCCCTGCCCCATCCATCGCCTGGACGCCGGCGCGTGGAAAGAGAAGTTCCCCACGATTCAGGTGCTCGCTCCCAAAGCCGCGCGCGCGGCCGTGGAAAAAGTGGTGACGGTCGACGGCCTCTGCGAAGACGTGCTGCCAAATCACGCGATTGCTTGTCACGCGGCCGACGGCTTGAAACCGTTCGAACTTTGCTACGAAATGGACACCGGCAAGGGCAAAGCCCTCGTCGTCACGGACATGCTGTTCAACCTGCCGCATCTTTCCGGAATCGACGGGATGATCATGAAGGTGATCGGCTCGACCGGCTTTTTCGGCATGACTTTCATCGGCCGGCGCCTGATGCTCAAGAACCGCGCGGCCTTCAAGGCCTGGCTGATCAGGATGGCGGAAACCCCGCAGCTGGCGGCCATTTGCGTGGGGCACGGGGACATGGTGACCACCCAGTGCGCCGAACGCCTGCGCTCGGCCGCCTCCCGCCTCTGACTTTACCGCCCGGCCGCTTTCTTCATGATGAAGAGGTAGTTGAAGCCCCGGAGGTAATAATTCCCCTTCTCGGCGGACTTGTGCCAGTGGGACTTCTTCAGCGTCTTGTTGCCGCGCGTGACGGCCACGATGTCGACGGGAGTGAAGTACTTCCGCATGATCGCGAACAGCTCGAAGCCGATCGCGCAGAAGGGCTTCTCCGCCCGGTAGGAGTCCGAGACGTAGAGGGCCATGTAGCGGTCGTTCTTCAGCACCCGGTGGAGCTCGCGAATCACCTGCTCCATGGCTTCGTAGTAGCCGCCGCCGTCGGCGTCGAGCTCACCGATGCATTCCGGCAGGCCCGAGTATTTGAGGTGCGTCGAGTACGGCGGGTCGATGAAGGCGAAGTCGACCACGCCTTTTTTGATCGGCAGCTTCCGCGCGTCGGCGGGGATGATGTCTTTCCTCTGCGGCTGCAAATCGAAGCCCGCGTACTCGCGGTCGAGGTCGATGCAGACGTCGATCGTCGTGCCGCTGCCGCACATCGGGTCGATGACGAAGTCGCCGACCTTGGTGTAACGCTGCAGCAGGTTCCAGATCACGTACGAGGGCGTCGCGCCCTTGTAGTTCTTGTTCCCCTGCATCGTGTTGCCGTAATGCTGCGACGGATAGTCCCAGAGGGTCGTCGTCTGCAGTTCCAGCGGCGGTTTCCTGAAGCTCATCTCTTCCTCAACTCCAAAGCGACTTCCAGTAGTCCGGCAGCTCGGCCTTGACCGTTACCGGCGTCTTGTCGACGGGATGCATGAACGTCACCTGAAAGGCATGCAGCGCGATCATCCCGTCCCAGGCGCGCTGCGAGCCATACTTCGTGTCGCCGACGATCGGCCAGCCGCGGGACGACAGCTGCACGCGGATCTGGTGGCTTCTTCCCGTGTGCGGCCGCACCTCGAGCAGCGTCAAACCGCCCGCCGACTTCAGTCGTTTATAGAAGAGCCGGCTGTCCTTCGCGCCCTCCGTCCGCGGCGGCACGACGGTCGTGACGTTGTCGTCCTTGTCCTTCAGCAGCCAGTCCTCGAGCTCCCCCTCCGCGGCGGGCGGGGTCCCTTCGACGACGGCGCGGTAAATCTTCTCGATCTTGCCCGCCCGGAACTGCTCGTTCAGGCGCGTCGCCGCCTTGCTGCTCGCCGCCAGCATCACGACGCCGGACACCGGCCGGTCGAGAAAGTGCAGCGGCACCAGATAGCCCTTCTTGCCCTCGGCCTGCTTCGCCGCATTGTACGCGCGCGCCTGCCCGATCAACGTCTCGTCCCCGGTCTTGTCGCTCGCGGTGAGGAGACGCGCCGGCTTCATCACGACCAGGCAGTGCTTGTCCTCGTAGAGGACTTGGAGGGGCGGCGTCACGGGCCCCGTATACTGAGTTTTAGAAGTGAATCCAAGGGGTTTTTAGGGAAGGGGAATCGCGGGGTTTTAGCGGGCGGAGGCCGGCTGCGACGGCTCGAGGACCCAGATCCGACTCGCGGCGGTGCTCCGGCCATGCGGCGATGAAGGGCTGCGTGCCCAAAAGTTGAGCGGGACAGCGCCTCGCTTTGCGTGGCGCACGGCCAGCCGAATGGGTCGCTGCGGGGCAACTGCGACGCAGCTAAATTCTACGTTCAGTCTGAACGTTGGAGAGTCCGAAGGATTGGCGACCAGCGTAGAGGTTGTGTGCGGAGCAATAGCAGCGCAGGTTGGCAGGGTCGGTGGACTTGCCGCCGAGGGCGTAAGGGTGAATGTGGTCGATGGTCAGGTAACGAGTCTCGGTGCAGCGGATGCCGACTTTGGAGACGAACGTGCAGCGCATGCCGGAGCCGGCCAAGACCTGGTCGGCCAGGGCACGGCCGGGCTTTCTCGGCTCGACTTTGGGCGTCCTGGACGTTGCGGACTTCTTGCCGGGGACGGCTTTGGCCTTCGCCTTTTGTTGGCGCTTTTCGACGCGCCGCACCGGGTCGACTTTGTTCAACAGCAGGTCAGCCGCCCGGTCGCAGACCTCGGCAAGTGTCTCCAGGCCCAGGATTTTTTGCAGGCGTTCGAGCTTCTCCACGATCCGCTCGTCGGCATTGAACGACACGCGGTGCATCACGGGTGCAGATGATTTCACTGGAGTGATAGTGGACCGCGCGGCCGGCGGCACGTTTTCGGATTGAACCTCGACCAAGCCAAGCGCCGTCGGCGCCATTGCCGGCGCAGGCGTCACGACTTCCGTCGTCGTCCCTACGCGACGGATGACGTCACGCTTCGCACCGCCTTTGACGTTCGCCGGATCGACGAGACGCTGAACCTCTCGCGCGGTCTTCCCTGCGGCAGCCGTCAGGACCCCGACGTGGTTGTGATCCGTCAGCACCTGAACCAGATCCGCCGCCGTCCCCAGATTCAGCCGCCCGTCTTCGAGCATCACCAGCAGGTCAGGAAACTTCCGCGACGCCCGCGCGACGTTCACTCGCCGGGTGCTGGTCCCCTCGGAGAACTTCAGGCGGCGGCGGCAGAAGGTATGGATGGCCAGCTCTTGCAAACGAGTGCTGGTTAACTCAATGGCAGAGGCCTATGCAACTCATTTGAAATGCATATCCAAAAGGTAAAATGAAAGACTGTTTTAAAATTCCAAACGTAACTTTGAAAATGGCGACGAAATATTTCTTAATCGTTCTATTTTGCGCCTCTATAACTTTGCCCTTTAAG
>JAYVBB010000466.1:0-4710 GCA_043750715.1 Pseudomonadota bacterium
CCTGTTCCCGCGCGCCCGCCACATCGAGGTGCAGGTGGTCGGCGACGGCAGTGGCGCGGTGGTGCCCACCGTAAGATCACCCATGATCAGGCGCGGCGAACACCGCCGAACACTCAGACGGGTGGGTGGATTGTCGAGACCCGGGTCCACGCCTTAGCGTTGGGAGGTGGATAAGACTCTTCACGACTTAGGGAGAATTAGAATGTTGTTTACGATGCGGAACCTGACTCTAGCCGGATTGGTGCTCGCCGCAGCGGCCTGCGGCAAGCCCAAAGACACCATCAACGACTCGCCCCGAGGCACGGGAGACGACGGCACGACCCAGGAGATCCAGGTCGGTCAGGAGTTCTCATTTGGCGGCTGGCTCACCGAGACCGACGCGGGCTACCGCATGGTGCGTCACTTCACCTTCTCGATCCCGGCCGAGCAGAACCTCCGCCTCCGCAAGACCTCTTCGGCGGTCTCATGCACCGAAGGCGATCTGAAGGAGAATTCCGCGGCTCTCGCCGACGCCGGCAATACGTTGCACCTGTCCACCGTCGAGGCCTCCGGCTTCACCCTCGTCCAACCGGCCGACTTCCCCGGTAACCTCGGCGGCAACGCGTACACCCTGACGACGACGCTCGCGAGCGACAAGGATTGCTGGGCCGAGGTTTACTACGTCCTCGAAGCCTACAAAGCGCCGAAGCCCGAGCCGAAACCGGAACCGAAGCCGGAACCCAAGCCTGAGCCGAAACCGGAACCGAAGCCTGAGCCGAAACCGGAGCCCGAGCCGAATCCGACGATCGACCTCGCCTTCGCCCAGAACTGGCTGTTCGAGCAGACTGGCTTCGTCCGCGACGAGCTGAACGTCGCAGCCAACGGCAAAGCCAGCGAGAAGGTCTGGGTCGAGGGCGCCCTCTTCCTCGACGTCGAGATGGACATCGTCACCGACCTGGCGGCCGATCCCGACCACGTGCAAATGACGATCACCAAAATCAACTTCGCCGCCCCGGACGCGGAAGTCACCGTCGGCGACGTCAGCCACTGCATCTACCAAGCGACCGCCAGCACGATGAAGCACGAGTGCGGCGACGGCGATGCCTACCCGGCTGCCTTCTCGACCGACGCCACCGCATACGTCCTCCAGTAAATTCCGCAATCCTTCCCGCATACAACCCCTGGAGTCCGTGGACTCCGGGGGTCCTTATTAGCGGGGGCCGGTGCCAGTCGCGGTGCCCTCCCGGGCGATGAGCCCGGTAGGAACGGCGGTAACGTTCATGTAGGCGCCCAATCCCCCCGCACTTCCGTTAGCCACGACTTTGTAGATTTCGATTTCCGTGCGAAAGGCATCGATGGGGCTCACGGTGGGATACTCCATGAGATTGATGTTCCCGGCGGAATTCAAATTCGTACTCAGCTGCAAGCCCCGGCCCCAATAATTATCCGTGATGTCCAGCTGAGCGATGGACAAATTCGAGATTCCCCCGGTGTCTACCAAGGAGAAGCCGCGGCATCCCTCTGTTGCGCTAACTTTGGGGCAGCTGACATCGTTGTGATGCATGACTAGGGATCCGGCGGCATTCGAAACGGCGCCGCCCAAGTCGCTTACATAAAGAAGGTCGCAAAATTTGTTTGTTCCGCTAATACAGTCGATCTTGTTGTACTCGAAGACGGGATTGGGGCTGCTGGTGTTCTCGGACTGGACGAGCGCCTCGCTGACAGCAATTTCATTGTCATAGAAAAAAATGTTTTTTGCCGTGGCGCTAGGCATCGCCCCCTGATGCTTTACTGCAGTCTTGCAACCCGTAAATGTCGAGTCCTGAATCGTCAAGTTGGAAGGTGGGTTCGTGTTGCCGTTAAAGGCGATTGAGTCGCATCCGCGAACATCCAAACCCGACACCGTGAGATCTGCCGTCCGGCCACCACTCGCATATACGACAGTGGAGTTGCCGCGGAAAATGTTGCCGGTATAGTCGGTGGGATTGTTCGGGCAAACACTGATTTCGAGCATGCCCCTGCCGTCATACGATAGTCCGGTGAAGTCGTTCCCTGTAAAGGTGACCCCTGTCGCCGGGGCAACGACGCATAGCGTCGAAACGACGGTTCCTTGGTTGCCCGTAAATATCGTGTTGTCATTGCCTTGCGACACGCCTAGGGCGACACGATATGTCGTGAACGTGTTATTCCTTACCGTCAAGGCATCGAAGCCTGTTTTGGAAAGCGAGCCAAAGTAAACGACGTTCTTGGTCAAGTCACAGACGCCGTCGTCAAAATGGTTGTTCTCGACCAGCCCGCCATTCAAGGCGATCCCGCGCATCCGTTTGAAATGGACGTTTTTCAAGTGGGTCGCGACCGTACCACCGGGAGGGGCGTCGGATGCCTGGAGAACCGGCGAGTTGTCGGTGTCGCAGTCGCGCGGATAAGCGCCTCCAACGGACTCGATTGTGATCGCGCCGGCGGTGCCGACAGCGGACGAGCCAACGGCGTTGAAGACGCCGTTGATGGTCAAAGTCGTAAGACCAGAAATCTTGAGCGTGACCCCGGGCTTGATCTCCAACCCTCCGGCGAAGACGGTAGCGCTGGAGTCGATCAGGTAGGGCTGCTGCCCTGCCTCGAGCGTTACCTTCTCCGTATAGGTTTTTCCGTAAATCAACGTCGACGTATCTTTCGTGATTGCCGAGGTCACGATGTCTGAGGAGAGGTTGCCAGCATGATCTTTGACCCGGACGAATACGTTTTTGGAAGCTCCGCCCGTGGCAGCAAGGGGCCAATTAAACGTGGTGCTGTACGGAAGTTCCGTAAAACCTCCGGCAAAATTGTTGTCGCCGTTGCGGACCTGAATTGTGTCGATGCCAGAGCCGGAATCCGAAGCAGTCAAGGCAATCGGTACGGTGAGGCTCGCCGTTTTGGCCCAACCATTGAGGATCGTTATCGCTGCGGCCTGAGGGAGTTCCGTGTCGATGGTGAATTCCACTTTGTAAGGTGAGCTTTCCAAGCCGTTGAGGTCGGAATAAGTAACGTAGATCGTCTTGGCGCCATCGCTATCGAATTCACCGAATTGGCTGGTTTTGGCGACGGGAACCCATTCCCTTCCGATGAAGGACGGCTCGTGCGAAATCTTCATCAAGGCAGCGTCGCCGTCGAAGTTGAGCGAAAGGGCTATGGCTCGACCAGCTTCCGTTACCACCTTGACCGGCTTGCCGCTGATAGTCTTGATCGTGGCGTTTGACACGTCGATGCCACCTTCCGGGCCATTCGAGAGCGAAAGCGCCACGTCGCCAACTAGAGTCGTTTCGCTCTCGACGACTTTGACGTCCGCAAAATCGACGACGGCGAAACCCTCATGCTGAGCGCGCAACGAATAGCTCCCCTCCGGGAGCTTGCTAAGCGTGAAGCTTCCGGTGCTGTCGGTTTTCACGATAAACGAAGTGCCGGGGACGAACACTTCCGAGCCGGTCACGTCCAAGTTGTTGGGGTTTGTGAAGAACACAATTTTTCCTGAGATCGCTCCCGTCTCTTTGAGGACGTTCTTTCCCAAGTCCTTCGCCTCGCCGGCTTTGACGACGACGTTGTCGAACTTCAAGCCGTAGGACGCGGCCGACACCAATCCGGCCCCGGCCCCGGCCCCGGTCTCTGCCGACACCAGCAATGCGACCGTTCCTGGAGCGATGCCCGAAATGGCAAAGTTTCCGTTGGAGTCAGCGAGTCCGGTGATCTCAGGTCGTCCCACCGCTGATAGAGTGGCTCCTGCAACGATTCCCGGGTCGCTTCCGTCCTTGGAAGCGATGCTCAAGGCGACCGAACCGAACACCGTCGGCTGAACTTTTTCGGGGACGTCCGTCGTCGTGGCCGTGGAAGTATCGGCGGTCGTATCAGCGGGCGGCGGTTCGGCGGCTGGGGCGCTGGCGCCTCCGCCTCCCCCATCCTTCTTGGCGCAGGAAGCCAGAGTCAGTAACGAAACCAACGACACCGCGATGAATTGCTTGTTACGCACGATGTGTTAACTCCCTTTGGTAGGTATATGGAGGTCGGAAGATCCCGTTCTCAGCTTTACGGAAACGAGGCTTTATCAAGCCGCTTTACTGTGCCAATCCCCGGAATTCAGAGCGAAATGGGCTCGTCCTTGCCTGGTCGCTAATACGGACGTAAGATTTCGCTCTGAAACAATCCGGGGACAAATCCATGATCGACGCACTTCGTTTCTTGAGCGATTACGCGGGCAAGTACAAAGGTCGGGGAGTGAACCACGAGGGCGATCCGTTCACGGGCGAGTTCGAGCTCGAGCAGATGCCGGAGCTCAAAGGTATGAACCTTCGCTTCCGCGCGACGAGCGAGGAAGGCGAGGTCTACCACAAAGAGGAAACGACGATCGCCCAGAACCCGACGGGTAAAGCGACGCTCTGGTCCCTCTGCTCCAACTACCCCGGAATGCTGCAGCTGGATTTCCGTCGCTACGAAACCGCCGCCGACGACTGCAGGACTCTCGTGTTCGGCTTGGGCGACCTCGGCAGCCAGCACGACTACCGCCAGGAAATCAGCATCGATCTTTTCCGCGACGGCAGCCTCGGCTACCGTTTTGCTTGGGGTATGCCGGGCGGCGAATTCTCGCCGCGTTCCGGAGTCAGACTCGAACGGGGACACCAATGAGCAAGGACTACACCGGGCCGGCGTGGGACAACTCCAGCGAATACGCGTCGCTTGGCGCCAAAGAGCTCGTTCAGGATCTCG
>JAYVBB010000467.1:0-1681 GCA_043750715.1 Pseudomonadota bacterium
AGCACGCCCCCGTTGTCGACTTCGACCGTAGAGGTGGTCAACGCCGGAGTCGCGGCGCCGTCGGCGGGCTCGATGAGGACCTCTTCATCGACGGCCATGAATCACCCGGGCCTGCTCGACTGCTTTGATGATGAGGTTTTTCTGGTAACTGAGCTGGCCTTGAGTCAGCTTGAGCTCGTCCATGATCTCTTTGCCGCTCTTCTTCTTTCCGCCGCCGTAGCCGGTGGTGTACTCGAAGATCTTTTTTTGCTGCGGTGCAAGATCGTGGTAGATGAAGTCGACCAGGTGGTCTTCCGACGAGTCATCCTCGGGATGCTCCTCGGACTCGACGAACTCCTTGCGGCCCGCCTGGCGCTTGAAGTCGGTGAGCTTCTTCGGTGACCAGCCGAGATGATCTGCAAGCTCATCGTGCGCCGGCTCGCGACCGTGCGTGTCCCGCAGCTCGCCGAGCGCGCTGTTGTACGTGTGGAAGAGCATGGCTTGCGTCTCGGACATGCGCGCGGCGTTCATGTGCGAGTACGTGAGGCGCGAGAGCTTTGGTAGTCGGCTCGCCACGTAGGTGCTCAGCGCTGTGCCTTGTGCGGGATCGTAGCTCTTGAACGCCTCGACCGCGAGGCGTTTGCCCTCGGACTCGAGCAGGGAACGGCTCATACTATTTTGCCAGCGATTTACTTCACGGGCAATGATTGGTTCCATCTGGTTGAGCAGCAGCTGTAGATCAGCGGGATTCTGCGATCGTTTCCATTTCTGCCAAAGTTCGATGTCCTTGTTCTTTACGCCGTAATCCACCACGGGTCACCTCTGGGGCGAAAGACGTTCAAGGATTTGCCGACGATAAGCGACCAGAATCGTATCCCAATCTAACCGAGTTTGTGGGAAATCTGCGGCAAGTCCGGACGCTGCATCCGTAATAGGCACCGCTGTCGCAACCGTAGATCCTGCGACCTGTGTGACGTCGGCACCGATTTGTTCCGGCGTAGGCCGAGTACCGGGGCCTTGGCGTAGTGAGCGGATACGCTCGTAGTAGATCGCTGATGACTTGATAGTCGGGTTTGTAGTGGCGCCGGTCACCTCGGTGTAGCTGAAATCGTGATGCGCACCTTCGACTTGTGGTGGTCGGACGAACGTCGCACCTGTAGCAAAATCTGTCATCGTCTTAGGCTCCGACAACGACGCCAACGTCTCACCACCGTGGAGAAACGAGATGTACTCCTCGAGCGTGCAGATGGGACGGGCGGTGTAGTTCAGCGCGGAGATGCCGTTGTGGAACGCGAGCTCAAAGTCAGGCTTTGGCTCCACGTCGCGACTGGGCCCCGGGTTTATGGCCATGACATTGCTGCTCTGGCCGAGATTGGTCTTCGGCAGCGCGCGTCCGGACGCGTCGGTGCCGAGGTAGAGCACATCCTTGGCTGTGAAGTCGCCGAGGATCTGAATGTCTTCTAGCTCGGTTTCGTCGCCGTAGCCCTCGACGTCTTCGTCTTTCACGAAGCCAACGATGTCGCGGAAGTCAACGGACGCCTTCTTGCCGTCGAGCTCTTTGCGCCCATGGAAGAGGATGTTGTAGAACTCTTCTGCTTTCACGAAGTCTTGGCTGATCGCACGAACGCTATCGACGGGTTCGACAGGCTCGGAGGCGAGCACGACACCGAGACGGGTCATGTCGTTCTTCATCGTGTCAAAC
>JAYVBB010000468.1:0-5715 GCA_043750715.1 Pseudomonadota bacterium
TCGGTATGGGCCAGCAGCGTCGACCCGCTGGCCTCGTCGGTCTTCTTTTCGACCCGGCGGCAGGTCAGGAGCTCCGTCAGGACGATGCCGAGGGCGTAAACGTCGGAGCGCGCGTCGATCGCGGCGACCTGGCTGAAGTCGCGCGTCGAGAACACCTGGTGGTGCTCCGGGCTCATGTAGGAAAGGGTCCCGCCTAGTACCGACAGATCCTGGCCGTCGAGATCCGCCCGGGTGAGCGAAACGTTGAAATCCGTCAGCATCGGCCGGCCATAGCGGTTGAGCAGAATGTTCGCCGGCTTGACGTCCAGGTGCAGGATTCCTTTGTCGTGGGCGAATGCCAGCGCTTCCGCCAGGCGGGCGCCGATCCAGAGGCACGCCGAGGCGTAGTCCATCGACGCCAGGCTTTCCCGGTCCTTCATCGCGGCGGCGTTGAACTGAGTAAGGCTCGTGTCCGCCTGATCGAGCACCGCCAGGATCCTGGCCCCCGACCGCTCCTCCAGCGGCACTTTCGCCATCTGGTCGATCACCGTCTGGAGGGTGGCTCCCGTGACCAGCTGCATGCAGATCATGCGCAGGTCGGCGGCCGCGTCGACCGTCTCGGAGTAAACCTGGACGATATGATCGTGCTCGAGGCCGGCCATCGTCTGGGCTTCCCGGCCGACGTTGGTCGTGACTTTGAGGGCCACGGGACGGGCCAGGGACAGCTGCTCAGCCAGGTAAACACGGGCGAAAGCGCCTTCGCCGAGCACTTTGACGATCTTGAAGTCGCCGACCGTCTCGCCGGCCGCGAAGGCTTTGGTAGGCTTGCCGGTCTTGCCGAGCCGGCTCATCAGGCTTTGGGGCGAGAGGTTGGCCATGGGATTGGCCATGAACGAGTTGCTGCTGGCGTGCGACTTCAGCAGCGCCTCGACCTCGGTGCGCACGGCTGGCTCGGGAGCCTCCTTTTGCAGAAAAGGCTCCCAATCCGGGGGCGGCAGGTCGACCGCCGCATCGAAGAGGGCGTTGATCCGGCGCCATTGTTCGGGGCTGAGGCTCATTGCACCTGGGCCGTCAGCTCCTTGTGGAGCCAGGCCTTGGCGAACGTCCAGTCGCGTTTGATGGTCGCCGGCGAGGAGTTCAACGCCTCGGCGACCTCCTCGACGCTCAGGCCTGCGAAAAAGCGCATTTCCACGACCTTAGCCTGCCGTTCGCTGATCGCGGCGAGCCTCGTCAGGGCGACGTCCAGGGCCATCAGATCGGGCGTCCCTTCGTCGACGCCGAGTCCCAGGGCCTCGTCGAGCGAGAGCTTGGCGGCGTCGCCGCCGCGCTTTTCGGCGTGGCGGGCACGTGCGTGGTCACAGAGGATCCGGCGCATGATCTGGGCCGCGACCCCGTAAAAGTGGGCCCGATTCTGCCAGTGGACGGCTTTTTGGTCGACCAGGCGAAAGTAAGCCTCGTTCACCAAGGCAGTAGCTTGCAAGGTGTGGCCGGGGTTTTCCCGCTTCATGTAACCGGCCGCAATCCTCCGGAGCTCGTCGTACACGATCGGAAACAGCTCTTTTAGGGCCACTCCGTCGCCTTTTTGGAAGCGGACCAGGAGCTCGGTGACGGTAGCGCGTTCGTTGGTCATCGGGGGGCAGCCTCAAAAAGCCTAAAAAACGGCCAAAACCTTGGGTCCTTCCTAGGTACCATAGCCCCGTGGGCCTTTCACCCGGCATCTTGGTAAACGACAGGGAAGCGGCTCACCCCTATGTTTCCAGGGCGAATCGTCCGTCCGAAAACCGGGTCGAAACCGGCGTCCGAAAAAAAAATTGCGTTTGAGACTTGATTTTTCGTGTTTCGGCACCTAATGTCATTTCTACAGCGTTTCGATTTCTGTCAAAATCACGGAGGCCATTTCAATGGCGAAGAAAACCAAAGGCAAAGCGGCGAAAGCCAAGAAAACCACCACCACCACGGCGAAGAAAGCTCCGGCTGCTGCGCGCGTCATCGTTCCGCTGAGCAAAGTTCAGCCGAGCAAGTCGCCCCGCACCAAGTCGGAAATCATGGGCGTCCTCGCCGAAACGACCGGTCTGTCGAAAAAAGACGTGAGCCAAGTGTTCGCGTCCCTCAGCGACCTGATCGGCAAAGACGTCGGCACCAAAGGTTCCGGCCTCTTCACCGTCCCCGGCCTGATGAAAATCCGCCGCGTGAACAAGCCTGCGACGAAAGCCCGCAAAGGCATCAACCCGTTCACGGGCCAAGAAGTCATGTTCAAAGCGAAACCGGCCCGCAACGTGGTCAAAGTTCGCCCCCTGAAAGCCCTCAAGGACATGGTTTAATCCATTCTTTGAGTTGCGTCGGGCAGTGACTGAATAGTCGAACCGGGTCCTCACGGACCCGGTTTTCTTTTTGTCTTGGCTAGCCAAAGCCCCTACCCCTATAGTCGTCCGATGCCAATCCTCCGAGTTTCAGCGCTGTCCCTCTGGGTTTTACTCGCCTCGGCCGCGGCCATCGCGGGCAACGGCGACGACGGCCCTGCCCGCGGCCTGCCGGTGGGTCCCGATTCGGTCATCGGCGAAAACAACCTCGAGGACGTCGAGACCGTCAAAGGCTCTGTGTTTTACAACATGGCCAAACCGGTCGCGCGGGTCGAGAACTACAGCCGCGACGGGTTCTGCACGGCCATCCGGGTCGGCGAGACCCTGTTCCTGACCAACTACCATTGCTGGGAAGCCGTCGGCTGCCGCGTCCGGTTTCGCATGGGTTACGAAAGGCGCCTGCCCGACGTCGAGCAGGCGCTCTTCGAGTGCACGGCAGTCGTGACGAAAGCCGAGGAGCTGGATTTCGCGCTACTGCGCGTGCATCCGCTCTACCCGGAGCAGGCCTTTTACCCGGCCGCCACCTTGAGCAAGGCTCCCCTGGTCCTAGGCCAGGCGCTGGTCACCGCCGGCCACCCGGTCCTCCAGAGAAAGAAAATCGACGTTTCTCCCGGCTGCGAGGTCACCCGGGCCGACCCTTACGTGCACGACGGCGTTCTGAGCATGCAGCATCAATGCGATACCCAGGGTGGCTCCAGCGGCTCGCCGCTGTTCGACCGGGAAACCGGCCACGTCGTCGGCCTCCACTGGGGAGGGGAAGACCGGACAGGGTCCAATCACGGGGTCCCCATGACCTTGATCCTCGAACGGATCCACGAAAGGGCTCCGCTCGCCTACACCGAGCTCACGGTCGCCGACGACTAGGCCTTTTCAGACGCCGCCTTTGAGGAGCTGCTCGGCCTGCGCCAGCGACTCCGGACTCCCTATCAGGTGAGTCACGTCCCCCGCCTGAAACACGAACGACCCGCCGGGGATCGTCGTTCCCAACCCATCCCGGAAGACCGAGACCACCGACGTTCCCGTAAGCCGGGGCAGGTTCAAATCGGCGAGCGACTTGCCCACGGCGTGATGCTTGTCCCCGATGCGCATCGGCCGGATCGACGACAGGGCTTCCCACGACGGCAGGGTCAGGGTCGGGCTCGCGAGCGAGGTCGAAAGCTGGCTGAAGGTCGAGAGTTGGGTTCTAGCCTGCTCCATGTACTGGCGGATGTCTTCCGAACCTACGCCATAGACTTTCAACGACCGGGCCAGTAGCTCGATCGCCGTTTCGATTTCGGCGATGACGATGTCGGTCAGAGGTTCGCGCTTCAAGGACTCGACGTCGCGGACGTACTGCGACCGGACGATGATCTGCACGTCTGGCCGGGCGTTACGCACCGCTTGGACGATCGGGCCGATGATCTTGGCTCCGGAGACGGCGACGACGACCAGTTTCGCGGTGTCGATTCCGGCGTGCGCCAACACCTCGGCGCGGGTCGCGTCGCCGAAGTGGATGTCGACGCCGCGCTTCTTGAGCTTCTTGACGACTTCGTAGTTGAGCTCGACGGCCTTGAACGGGATCTTGAGGGACTGCATTGCCGTCGCCATGTTCTGTCCGCTGATGCCGAACCCCACGATGATCGTGTGCCCCGCCGTCGCCTTCGACGCTTTGACGGTGGTCTTGATCGGCGCCGCGGCTGCCTTGTCCACCTTCCAGCGGGTCGACGGTCGGGCGAGCGCGATCTTCGGCGCCAGCTTGAACAGGAAAGGCGTGAAGATCATCGACAGCACGGACACGCAAAGGAAGTACTGGTGGTCGTCGGCGGTGAGGATCTTCAATTCAAGACCCCGCGACGCCAGGATGAAGGAGAATTCGCCGACCTGGCTGAGCATCAGCGCCACGATGGCCGCGATGCCGAGCGACGAACGGTTCACGAGGCCGACGAGGAAAAGGACGAAACCCTTCAAAGCGAAAATCGACGTGCCGATCATCACCACCTGAAGGAAGTGACCGCCTAAGAACTTGAGGTCGAGCAGCATCCCGACCGAAGCGAAGAAGACGCCGAGGAAGTTGTCGCGGAGCGGCAGGATGTCGGACGTAACCTGTCGGCCGTAGGGACCTTCGGCGATCATGAGCCCCGCGGCGAAGGCGCCGAGCGACAGCGAAACGCCGCCGAGATGGAACAGGTAGGCGATGCCGAGGCAGAAGAAGAGCACCGAGAAGAAGAACACCTCGCGGCTGCGGGTCTTGACCACGCGTTCGAGAAGGACCGGAATGACATAGCGGGCGCTTGCCCAAAGAGCGAACAAGACACCCGCCACCTCGATAAGCGTGCGGAACAAGGGAATGAATTTGAGCTCAGGGAGGTTCCCGCCCTCCCCGGCGAGGAGCGGCAAGGCCAGCATCATAGGAATGACCGCGAGGTCTTGGGACAGCAGGATGCTGAAAGCGCTCTTCCCGTAGGGCGTCTCGAGGTCTCTCGAGTCCTGAAGCAGCTTCATCACGAGCGCCGTCGAGCTGAGCGAGATCATCAAGCCCAGAAAGATCGACTTGCTCAGGGGGAAGCCGAGGACGATCTGCGTGACGAGCGCGATCAAGATCACCGTGATCACGACCTGCGTCAGACCCAGCTTCAAAAAGTCGCGGCGAAGATCCCAAAGCCTCTTGAACGAAAACTCGAGCCCGATCGTGAACATCAGGAAGATGACCGCGATCTCGGCAACGCTGTCGGCGTTGGGCAAGGACGAGACCAGGGCAAGACCGGACGGTCCGACGGCGACGCCGGCGAAAATGAAACCGATGATCGTCGGCAGCCTTAAATAGTGGCAGAGCGTCGCGACGGCCGTCACCGAGCCGAGCAGGATCAGGAGCTCCAGGAACATCCGCGATTCGAACATCGTTTCCTCAAGATTCTTGCCATCTTAACAGAACCCGCGCGCCCAAATAGAAGGCAGTACCGAAATGACTCTGTATGGAATCAGCTACATGCATGAATCGTCCAACATCTATGAATGGTCCGCCCCCTGGGGTAAAAATCATACGGTCCCCTACATACGTTTCTCCGGTCATCCGGTCCCAATTTTTTTAGATTCGAGGAAATGCGCATGGGCCTCAGAACCTCTGGGCAAGGTCAGAATGGTGAAGTGATTGCTGCGACTGCCTCCAAAACAGGCAAAGCGAAGGCGAAAAAGAGCGGAGCAGAAGCGGCTCCGACCGCCCCGCCGCCCGTCAAACTCCCCGACACGCACGGTGCGTCGGCGTCGTGGAAGACTTCGCCCCAGGCGTCGCGCGACTCGCTGCGTCGTCTTCTGCAGACGGTCCGCGCCGTTCGACAAGGCGACTTCTCGGTGCGCCTTCCCGTCGACGAGGACGGCATCGTCTCGGAGATCGGTGAGG
>JAYVBB010000469.1:0-8112 GCA_043750715.1 Pseudomonadota bacterium
AAGACCACGCTTACGGCACCATCACGACGGCGCAGTTTCTCGACGCCTTCCGTCCCGGCCTGGGCGACGCGACGATCGCGAAGATCGAAGTCGCGCTCAAGGCGAAGGCGCTGCCCAAGGTCGAAGCGGAGAAAGCCGCTGACGGCTCCGTTCACGTCAAGCTCACGGACGCCGATCAGGCGCTCGTCGTGCCGTTCGAAATGGTTCGCCTCGGCGACCAAGGCAACGAAAGCCTGACTCTCGTCCCGGGCCAGGACTACCTCATGGATCCTAGCGACGTTCGTCCGGTCCTCTTCGATCCGAAGGACGTTCACTGCTACCAGCTCCGCCAAACGGCGGCGTCGAACGTCTACGAATTCGTGCCGGCTCCGCTCGCACCGGCAAAGCTCGTGACGCTGAACAACAACGACCAGACCTGGGCATTGGCGGCGCACGCCGACTGGGCGATCAGTCCGGAAGAATACGCGACGCTGAAGTCCCAGCTCGGAGGAGAGATCGCCAAGGCCAAAGCCCTGCAGAAAGCCTGCACGGCGGCCAACCGCGAGACCGATCCGGCGAAGAAAGCCGCCTGGGCGAGCGTCATCGACGAATCGTTGCTCGACCTGCCGCTGCTTGGTCTGAGCTCGTGGTACGCCGACACGGGGTTCGTGGGCCTCGGCGAATGCCTTGACGCGTCGACGCCGGACCTTCTCGACACGACGTTCGCGCAGCTGAAAGCCAATCCCGCCGCCTTCGTGACCCGTCCCGTCTACGTCGAGACGCTGGCGACGCTGCCGCTCGAACCGGATTACATGCTTTCGACCTGGACCCCCGTCGCGAAAAATGGCACGACGCTTCGCCTCAAAGCAGCGGCCGTAGCGGGCCTCTACCGCCGGCTCGCCGCGTTGACTCCGTCCGATGCGGCGCCGTTCGCGACGCTCGCTTCGTGGCAGGACCTTTTTCGCCAGCTGGTCGCGGAGAATCATACCTCCGACGTCCTGCGCTACTCGCTGCAAGGCGTCGCGCGCACGAAAGACCTCGACGCGTTGCCGCTTCTTGCCGACGTCGTGCAGAACGTCGACCTCGCGCGCTTGCAGAAGCAAGCGGTTTGCGCGGCGCGCAAAATCACCGACGGCACCGACGGTTCTTACGCTCGCTTCGCCGAACCGTTGCTGCACCTCGATCTGCCGAAAAGCGTGCAGCTCTCGTTGACGGACGCCGCGAATTGCCGTCAGGATCGCTGAGCCATTTTGGCTCGGCGTTCAGTGAACAAAGCCAAACGACAACTGACAGAACGCTTTGTTCTGTGAGACTCTTCCCTTCCGGGCCCCCCTGCGATATTAATAGGAAGTGGGCAGCTGGTGCTGCTCAACCAAACGCAAAGGGGAACAACCATGACGACCAAGAAGACCACGCTGATCAAAGGCACCCTGGCCATTCTGGCCGCCACGTTGCTCAGCCAGACCGCGGCCGCGGCCGCGGCCACGTCGCTCACGGCCAGCCGCTACCACACCGTCGCTCGCTGCTCGGGCGCGCTCAACGTCAAGGTCCTCGACTGGGCCGGCCAAGGCCTCGCTCTCTACATCTACGAAGACGGCCAGCTCGTGACCGCTCAGTGGGTCGAGCAGACGGTGTCGGACGACGGCCGCGTCGAGATGACTTACTTCAAAACGGATGCAGGCGTTTCCGAAGGCGGCGCGAGCCTCCGCATCCGGAGCCGGGACACGCGGATTCCGGCGACGGCGGGGACGGCCTGGCTGACGTATGACGGGCAGAATCCCAGGTTGGAATGCTCGACGTACTAAAAGGAAGGCGCCCCAAAAGGGGGGCGCTGGACTTGAGGCGGCGCTGAAGCGCCGCCGGTTTTAACCGGACTTTTTCGGTTTTATCCTGCGAAACGGGTGCACCCAATGTGCCAACGCCGGAGCCTGCCGCGTCTGCACCCAAAGGCGACCCTTACCGGTGAACCGGCATACGAGTCCCTCTCCCGAAAGGAAGAGGGATTTGTAGCCTCCGACGGGTTGCACGCGGTAGTCGAGGCCTTCGGTGAACGCGACGATGTAGCTCGTGTCGACGACGTAACTGCCGTCGACTTCGATGGCGATCATCGCGCCGTAGGTGTTGAACCAGAGATCGCCGTCGCCCGAGCAGCGGATCAAAAAGAGCGACTGGCCCGAGAAGAACCCGCGGACGAGCCCCTGCCACTTGGTGTCGACCTGGACCCCCGGGGTTGCAGCGACGAACGCCGAGCTAGCGAGGTAGAGAGGCGCGCCTTTGATCCGGACGTATTCCATGTCGCCGGGAGCGCCTGGGGCGATGCCGATTTCGCCGTCGCTCCCCTGCGCGCTGAACTCGTTCAGGAACATCGACTCGCCGGAGACGAGGCGGCTGAGTCCGCCCTTCATCTTGGTCTTCATCTTGAGGTTGGGCGACATCGTCGCCATCGCCGACGCTTCCACCTTGAGCGTCTGGCCGGACGGCACCTGGACGTAGAGAAACGCGAAGTCCGGACGGTTCAGGATTTTGTACGAATAGACGGAATCGCTCACGTCAGGACTCCCGCATCTTGAGCAGCGGCCCGAGCGTCGAGCCGAACGACTGGGGGTTGTGCGACTGGCACCAGACGCGGCCCTTGCCCTTGAAGCGGAGCACCAGACTCTCGCCACCGAGGATCGCCGTCGCCCAGCTTCTGCCGGCCTTGGTTACGTCGAACTTCAAGCCTTCCGGGAATGCCACGACGTGGCCGGAGTCGACGACGTAGCCATCGTCGAAGTCGATCGGGTAGATGGCGCCGAACGCCGACAGCACCACTTGGCCCTGACCCGAGGCCTTGAGCCAGAAGACGGACTGGCCCGAGAAGAGCGACTTGAAGCCCTGCCAGTTCATGTCGATGTCGATTCCCGCTTCGCCGGCGAGGTAGGCTCCGCCACGGACGATCAGGTTTTTTCCTGCGGTGATGGTTTCGACTTTGAGGTCGCCGGGCAGCACGGGGGCGAGCCAGACTTCCCCGGGCTGGCCTTTCGCCGTGAAGTGGTTCAGGAAGAACGATTCGCCCGCGAGCATCCTCTTCATGGCCTTGAGAAGGCCGCCCGCGCCCTTCTTCAACGTCGTCGTCTCGATCGTGACGTCGCCGCTCATGGCGATCATCGCGCCGGCTTCCGCGGTGACGCTCTCGCCCGCTGCGAGGCGGACTCGGGCAGCGGCGTTGGCGGGACCATGTTGGATTTCGATCTGCATCAGTAGAGCTTCGGGTTCAGGTAATCACGCAGACCCTCGAGGCTGCGCGTCTGTAGCGCCACCTTGCCTTCGCCTTCGAGGCGGGCGACGACGCCTTCGCCGCCGAAGAAGCTCGAGAACAGACCGCCGGCGAGCTGCACCTTGAGCTTGATTCCGGGTTCGTACGCCACCAGATGCCCGGAGTCGACGAGAAAGGAACCTCGGAGGTCCTTGAAGAGCAGACCGCCGTAGGCGCCGATGAACAATTTGCCGTCCCCCCGGATCAGCAGCTTGAAGAGGCCTTCCCTTGCCAGAAACGAGGCGATCCCCGCCCACTGCACCCCCAGCGACAACCCCGGCGTCGAGGCGACATAGGCGCCCGCCTGCACGCAGAGCGCGCCGCGCAGCGGGATTTCCTTGATGTCTCCCGGCGTCTTCTGCACGAGGGTCAGGCGGCGCGGTTTATCGGTACCGTTGGTAAAACGGTTGATGAACAGCGACTGCCCGCCGAAAGCCCAGCGCAGAAAGGCGGAGAACAAGCCTCCGCTCAGCTCGGCCTTCATGTCAATGGCGGGATCCATGCTGGCCATGGCGTCGCCTTCCGCGCAAATGCTCTCGCCCGGATCCAGCTCGACGTGGACGTAAGCGAATGCAGGCGCGCCGAGGGTCTGGGACTTCATCGGCCGAGTATATCAGCCGGCCCGCTTTTTGTTTAGCGTGTCCTGCAGCGCCATGACCGACTCGTCGCCCGACATGGTCTTACCGACTTCGTCGATCAGCTGCTGTGCCTGGTCCAACTCCCCTTTGCCGATGAGCGCGCGTGCCTTGTCCATCTTCGTGTAGTTCATCCGCTCTTCGGCGAACTGCGTCGGCAGGCCCCGACCGCCCTTGTCGGAGATCTCTTTTTCCTCGAAGGCGATTGCCTTGTCGTAGGACTCGATCGCGCGGTCCGAGTCGCCGCTGCGGGCATAAGCTTCGCCCAGGTCCCGGTAGGCGCGGACCTGATTGGACGGCGACTGCGTCGCCTTCTCGAAGTACCCGATCGAGTCGGAGTCGCGGCCCTGCAGGGACAGCATCTGGCCGATCCCGTAGCTCAGGTCCGGCGAGTCCGGATTCTTGGCGTAGATGTCGGTCATGAACGACAGGCCTTGGTCGAGCTTGCCTTGCTCTTCGTAGAGGCTGACGAGCTCCGACAGCACGATCTGGTTCTGCGGATTGATCTCGACCACGCGCTGAAGGTAGCCCGTCGCCAGCTCAGGCTGCTTCAAGTCGAGGAGATGGACCATGGCGATCTCGACCAGCGCCTGCTCGTTCTTCGGGTTCTTCTTCAGGATTTCCTCGAGGAGCGCGATCGCGCCGGCGGTGTTGCCGGAGTCGATCAGCGAGATCGCCTTCTCGACTTCAGGGTCATAGCCCGGCTCGGCCTCGCCCATGTCGGCGCCGGCCAAACGGTTGTCCACCGCGTCCGCGCCGTCCGGCGTGCCTTGAGGCTTGATGGTGACGCCCTCGCCCGCCGAGGACGGCGGCGGAGTTTTCCGCATCGAGTTGCGCTTGGATTCGTTGGCCAGCTGCGTCGGGGTCGGCTGGATCGGGGTTTCGGGGAGCTTCCGCGACGGGTACAGGACGACGAAGAATACGATCAGAGCGCCGATCAAAAGCAGCAGCGAGGCTAGGAAACCCTGCGCCGCTGAGGTGTTCTTTGTCATACTCGGTCCCGATTCTATGAATGATTAGAATGAGATACGCATATCATTAATAATCGCTGGCGGACTATATAATATTAAAAACCCAGTTACAACGGGATTGCACGAATTTCGGGTTATGGGCGGACTGTCTCAACGCTGAAACAAGGACTTACGGCCGATCAGAGGACCTGCGTGCCGGCACTCACCTGAATGACTCCGAGCTGGCTGCTGACGGTGCCCTCTCGCAGAGGCGTCGAGGATTTGTCCATCATCATCGCCAAGCCAACGTTCCAGCGGTCCAAACTACAGTCCCCTCCGAACCTGAGACTCATCTTCTCGCCCATTCTACGCCTTGCCTGCGTGTCCTGGGTCGACATCACCATTTCCTGGTAGTCCAGCGAGCGACCGAACGTCACCCCGAAGTCCGTCTGCCAGTCGCTAGTTCCGAACTTCACCGTGGCGCCGCCGGCCAAGCCGTACCCCTCGACGTGAACTTCCTTCATCGCCGCGTCGCGCCCGAAATTGCTTTGGTACTTCTCGGGAATGATCGCCTGCGACGACTCGAGGTCGGTGCGTTCGTAACAGAGCTGCGCCACCGGCGACCACCGGAGGCCCCGGTGCGCGGCTTCGTCGACTCGCCGGCCGATGTCGAGGTCACTACCCATGGGATAAAACCAGACGTTGGCGTAACGCCCCCGTTTGACCAGACCCGGATCGTTGGCGTTCGCTTCGTCGAGGCTCTGGTCAGCGGAATAGCTGAACCCCTGGTAACGATAGGCACCGGCCTCGAAATTCAGCAGCCAGACGGCATAGGACAGCTTCGAGTCCCAATACCGCGAATCAGGCGGGCCGTCCCTCGCCCCGCCGTCGTCCGACGGGCTCTTGATCGGCATGCTGAACGCCAGCCCGAAGGGACCGTAGTCCGCCTTCAAACCGACGTCGGGATTCGTCTCGGGCGAATAGTCGACCGTACGCTGTTTGTCGTCGCCCAGGGGATCCGCCGAGTCGTCGTCTTCCGGCCTGGTGATCGAGATCGACATCATCGGGACGCTGAGGAAAGTTGCAACGAAAGGGCGCCACCGGCCACGGTCCAGCTCCCTCTCCGCCTCGACGTCAGCAGCGAAGGCCGGCATCGAGGACATCGCGAGACAAAAGACCGCGGGCCTGAAGGCCGGCAAATTCAAGGAACCCACGCGACCGCTCCGCCGTAGGTTCCCGACATCGCGACGCCCGGCGCCACGATCTCGAGACCCGCGTAAAAGCTGTTGTAGTCATCCCGCTGCGACAGCGGAAATCGGAATCTCAGCTCGCCGGTGCCCCAATCGAGGGCCGACAGATTCCAAACCTTGTTCTTCTGGCCGACGCAGTAGACGAGACCCGAACCCCTTGACATGCCGGGAATGCCGTTCGGACAGCTGATGTCGCTGCGCGCCCAGGCGGACTGCATTTCCTTCTTCGACGAATCCCACGTGAACTTCTCGACGCCATATGGCGCTACGCCACGGGTGTTCGACAGGTAAATGGTGGCCTTGCCGAGGTCGGCACCGAAGCGCTTCCTCGCGATGCGTTCGGCCAGCTTGCCGATGTAGCCGTAGCCGTTGTCGACCGCGAAGATGCCGTTGCCGCTGACGACCAGCGACTGCTCGGTCACCGCCCGGCTGAATTTCCTTTTTCCGAACGTGATCGGCAGGTCGGCGGCCCAGCGTCGGTCCCGGCCCTTGAGGCCGCGCCACCCTTTGGGAATCTCGTCCCGCCAGAACGCCAGCAGATGCATTTTCTCGCGCCCATCGGAGATCACGAGGAGCTTGTCTTCGTCTCCCGTCCCCATGAGCGTCGGGGTCGTGCCGGAACCCTTGCCGAGGCGACCCGGCGCCGAAAAGGCGTCGCTCGGATAAGCGGAGCGCCAAACCTCGGCGATGCGGCCTCCCTGCTTCTTGAGCTTGTGCACATACCGGCTGCTGAGCACGTAGATCCCGCCCTGCTCGTCCAGCGCGAGCGAGTTCGAGACGTCGAGGCCTTCGCCGGAAAGGCGCGCCGAGGCCAGCACCTGGCCGTCGCGACTCGTGACCGCGACCAGGCCCGCGTTCGTCACCGAGACGAGCTCGCCTTCGTACGACAGGTTCAAGCCGACCCAGCGCTCCTGAGCCCGCACTCCCGCAATCTGCGCGCGCAGATCATACGCCTTCCACCCGACTGGAGAGTCGGCACGACCTGGCGTGACGTTGAAGAACACGTCGACGGTCATGTCGCGCGGTACGAAGTACTGCCCGTCTTTGTCAACGAGGGTATAGGCGCCCGAGATTTCGACTGACGCCGGCTCGACGCGGCGGTGCCGCTGCACGAGGTTCAGTCCGGACGGTCCGAGCACCCACTTGAGGACTTCCGTCTTCGTGTTCGCCCAAATGGCTCGCTCGCCGTTCGCGTAGGCGCCAGACACCGCAATGGTGATCGGCACCGGCTCGGCGGCCCAAAGCTTGGCTTTGAGGTTGGCGTCGGCCGCCGTCGGGCCCGCCACGTCGGTGGAATCCTGGTTGTAAGGACCTCCGTGCGACATCGGCCACGCCGAATCGGCTAGAAACGGGTTCTTCGGCGTCTGGGCCGAAGCCACGGGCGCCGCAAGAACCAAAGTCAGAAGCATTCCGTCAAAGCGTGAAGCTGAAATCATCGACGAGCGCTCCGGGCAGATGGTTGCTCACCGTGTGACGCTGACCATAGGAGCTGGAGCTCAGAATCAGCTCGCGCTCTTTCGTGAGGCTGACCAGATTTTCGCCGAGCATGCGCAGCACCGACTCGTCGAAACGCATGACGTTCAACGGCTGCTTGATCTGGCCGTTCTCGACCCAAAATGACGCGAAGCGCGTCATGCCAGTAACGCGGCACGCCGGACGGTCCGAAAAGTTGAGGTACCAGAGGTTGTTGAGATAGATCCCGTCTTTGAGCTCTTTCAGGACGTTCTCCTGCGAGAGCGAGCCGGCGCCGAGCTCGAGCGACATCGGGCTTTCGCCTTCGTGGGCGCCGTTGGTCTCCACCTTGTATTCCATTGCGGAACGCGCGGAGATCAGGGAATCCTTGTACTGACCCTCCGAGATCATCGTGACGCGGTCGGGTTTGGTGAAGCCCGACGAGCTGAAGTCGGGAGAAATGCTCCAATCGGGCACCATCGAACTGCGCTTGGGGGTAGTCAGACCCATGCCGCGCAAGGTGCCAGCCTTCACATGGGCTAATGCGTTGC
>JAYVBB010000470.1:0-6103 GCA_043750715.1 Pseudomonadota bacterium
TCCCATGCGCGGTGATTTCGGCGGAGTGTTTGGCCAGGTGGTCGTGCCAGTCCTCGGGCAGGCCCGCGGGAGTCAAGACGAGGATGTCTTCGTAGCCTGTATCGCGGGCTGCGGCGGAAGCAGCGGCGACGAGCGCCTGCGGCGAGGCGGCGCCCCATTCGTGAATGACCCCGATCATGTCGAAGCCCTTGCCGAGCAGAGCATAGCCCGAGAACTGGGAGTCGGACGTCCGGCTCACGTAGACGTCGAGAGCGGGGATGTCGAGGAGGGCCTTGAACTCCGCGCCGGTGCGCGTCAGCGTCGTCGCCACGGGAAAACGGCGCAGCAAAAGCGCTTTCATCGCTTCTTCGCTCAAGTCTCTAGCTTTGGTGCGGGAGAACGCCGCCGTGGGCGCTCTCGCCCCCTCCAACAGCTTGGCGGGCATGCGATAGCGGCGTTCTTCGCCGAATGACTGGAAGCCCTGCTTTTGATAGAATTCAAGGAGATCGCTCCACAGCACCAGGGCCTTCAGGCCTTGATTCGTCGCTTCCTTCTTGAGCTCTTCGAGCAGCTGACTCATCAGCCCCTGACCGCGGAACTTCTCGTCGGTCGCAATGTTGCCAATCAAGCCGACTCGGATGTCTTTTCCCTGAACCCTGTCTTTCATAACCCGGGGCCACAAATTCGCATGCGCAATGACCTGACTGGCGTCTCCCACGCAGTAGCTGAAGCCGGCCTCGGCTTCCGCGAGGACGATCGGGTATTCGCGTTCGATGGCGAACGGCGCCGGATCGGGACGCAGCGCCGCTTGCAGCAGTTTGTTGCGGGCCGCGAATTCTAAAGGCCGCTTAGGGTGGAAGATCCGCATCGGACCAAGTTACCTCTGCTTTCATTCTAACACAGGAAAAGCGACGCAATGGGAATTCGAATGCCATCGATGAACGGTCTCGACAAGTATGTCGAGCAGCTCGTCGAGGTCGAAAAAATTCCCATCGAGCAGATGAAGCGGCGCAAAGAAAAGACGGTCCAAGAGAAGCAGGAAGTCGAAAAACTCCAGAAAATGCTGGCCGAGCTCGATGGCGCGTCGATAGGCATCAAAACAAAAAGCGATTTTTACAAACTCAAAGTCGACTCCTCGCATCCCGACATCATGGAAGGTGCGATCAAAGGCATCGCGGCACTCGGCGAATACGAATTCGAAGTGCGCGGCATGGCGAAGACGGACAAAAAGCTCGCCTTCGGCTTTCCGGACAAAGACCAGACGGCGGTCGGCTTCGGTTACATGCAGATCGAGCGCGAGGACAGAGAGCCGGTCGAGCTGACGATCGAGCCGGGTGCGACGCTCGAGCAGGTGGCCCAGCAGATCAACGACGCCGACGCCGGCGTCCGCGCCATGGTCATCAACACCAAGTACAACCCCGACTCCTTCCGCCTGCTCGTCGTCAGCGAGAAGTCCGGTGAAGAAGCGAAAGTGAACATCGACGAGGACACGACGTTCCTCGAGTTCAAGGAGCAGGTCACCGGCCGGAACCTGGACGTGCTGTTCGAAGACGTCCCGGTCACCGACGACGACAACCAGCTCGACGAGCTGGTCGACGGCATGACGTTCCACGTCAAGCGCGCCGAGCCGGGCACCCGCGTCCAGATCTCGGTCAACTACGACATGGACAAAACCCTTGAAGGGATCAAAGGATTTGTCGAGAAGTTCAACCAGATCGTAGGTTTCGCCGCCGAGCAGTCGAAGAGTCCGGCTGACGGCCAGCCGGGCGCCCTCTCCGGTGACAGCTCGGTCCGCCAGATCATGCGCGGCCTGCAGGGCGCTTTGTTCCCTCAGGAAATCCAGAACAGTAAGTATCACACGCTATCCGAGATTGGGATTACGACCAATCCCAAGACCGGCGAGCTGACGATGGACGAGACTAAAGTCCGCAACGCCTTGACCGATGACTATGATGCAGTCGCCCAGTTGTTCATTCGAACGAAGTTCGGAGACGGCTTAGGTGAGCGAATCTCGGAGAAGCTCAAAGGCTACCGGGATCCAGGCCAAGGGGTCATCAGAAGTAGAATCCGCGGCTTGGACAGCATCATCGAAGGCCAAGACAAGAACATCGCCACGAAGGAACGCCAGCTGGGAGAGAAAGAGGAATCTATCAAACGACGTTTTGCGGCGCTTGATAGCCAACTCTCCAACCTCAACGCACAGAGCAGCTTTTTGAAGCAACGCTTCGGCGGTGAGGGAGGTCAACAAGGGTGAGAAGGCATACCGATGAGCAATCCGTATTCCCAGTACCAGAAGACGCAGGTCACCACGGCTAGCCGTGAAAAAGTGCTTTTGATGCTCTACGAAGGAGCCATCAGATTCACGAAGCACGCCCATGCCGCGATGAAGCAGGGCAAGATCGCCGAGAAGGGCAAGTACATCAGCAAAGCGACGGCGATCCTGTCGGAGCTGATGGCGACGCTCGACTTCAAGGCCGGCGGCCAACTCGCGATCGACCTCGAGAACCTCTACGTGTTCATGATCGACAAGCTGATCGAAGGCAACATCAAGAACGACCCGGAATGCCTTGCGAACGTCGAGCAGCTGCTCATGACTCTTTACGATGCGTGGAAAGACGTCGTCGAGAACCCGCGCGCCGACGGCGTGCCTTCGCCGAAGATGCAGCCGGAAGAGTACAAGCAGTTCGTCCAGGAACAGCAGGAGACCAATCCGGCCAAGCCGGAAGAGAAGCCTGCGCCGCTCGCCACCGGTAATTTCAAGAGAACTGCCTAGTAAAAATGATGGGAAATGAAGCGTCGAGGTAGGAACAAAATTCCTACCTCGATTTCCTTTAGCCTTGAAATGTGAAATCTTCGCAACAATCCGCCCGCCCGAAATCCTCATGCTAGTCTAATTTCTACCCCCGACTTTTTCATGTGCGCGCTCAACCACCTTTTTAAGATGGAAGAGGGATCTCTATGGCAATCAGTCAGTCACTGTACACCGGCGTAACCGGCCTATCCGTCAACAGCGACGGTATGTCAGTCATCGCCAACAACATCGCCAACGCCAACGCCAAAGGCTTCAAGCGCGACCGGGCGGAGTTCGAGGACATGCTGTCCATCGACCTCTCGACTGGGGGCGGTGCAGCCCAGATCGGCCGCGGTTCGCGTCTGCGGGACATCCGCACGATGCACACCCAAGGCGGTCTTGCGGTGACGGACAACCTGACCGACCTCGCCGTCCAGGGCATGGGCTTCTTCGTGGTCCAAAACGGCTCGACGGAAGTGCAGGAATCGGCGGGTAAGTTCTACACCCGCGTCGGCTCCTTCATCTTCGACAAGGACGGCTACCTCTCGGACACCGCCGGTGGCCACGTCCAAGGCTACATGACCAACGAGCTGGGCGTCTTGAGCTCCCGCCTACAAGACATCCGGATCGAAACCAACTCGATCCCGCCGCAAATGACGACTCACCTCATCATGGACACGAACTTGGACTCCCGTGAGAAGGTTCTGGCCGAGCCCTGGGACCTGAACAAGGCCGAGCTCACGTCCAACTTCAACAACACGATCACGGTATACGACAGCCAAGGTGGCTCCCACCAGATGACGACCTACTTCCGCCGCCTCGAAGACACTGAGGGCATCTCGTGGGAATACCACGCGACGGTCGACGGCAAGGAAGTCGCCGATCCCGATGGTGACATGAAGCTCAAGGAAGTCGGCCGCGGCATCGTGAAGTTCGACACCAAGGGTAACTTGCTCGAAGAGAACAACGAGTTCTCCGAAGTGAACTTCGCCGACGGCGCCTCACCGGGCCAGGTCATCGACTTCGACTTCGGCAAGAACCTGACCACGGAAGGGGGTAACGGCGTCGGCGCCGCGACCTCGATCGCCGCCAAGTCGATCACGAACTTCCACAGCCAGAACGGCTACGAATCGGGCAACATCAAGTCGCTCCGCATCGAGCTCGACGGCTCGGTCCACGGCGTGTACACGAACGGCGTCGTCCGCGTCCTCGGCGCCGTCGCTCTCGCGACCTTCGAGAACCAGGACGGCCTGATGAAAGCCGGACGCAATCAGTTCTACTCGACCATCGATTCCGGCCCGCCGAAGATCGGCATGGCCCAGTCGGGTACCCGCGGCTCGATCTACGCTTCCTCCCTCGAGGAATCCAACGTCGACCTCGCGCAGGAATTCGTGACGATGATCATGACCCAGCGCGGCTTCCAGGCCAACAGCCGCTCGATCACGACGACCGACTCGATGTACGAGGAAGTGATCAACCTGAAGCGGTAATAGGTACGGTTAGACTCGTGAATTAGTCCCTTCCCCGGGATTTTTCTGGAATGTGGCGCCCCTGTCGACGACGGGGGCGCTTTTCGTTTATAAACGAGGCGTCGAGGTGCACCATGCGGAAACTTTCCGTTTTCAACCAGATGTCGCTCGACGGTTACATCTGCGACGGGAAGGGCGACTTGAGCTGGGCGTACGTCGCTCCTGACGAAGACCAAAAGGCGTGGTCGCAGGAAGCAGCCAACACCCACGGTCCACTTCTCCTCGGCCGAGTCACTTACGACATGATGATTCAGTTCTGGCCGACGCCCGCCGCGCAGGGATTCGACAAGAAGATGGCTGACGGCATGAATGCCCGGCCGAAATACGTGTTTTCACGAAGGCTAAAGCAATCGACCTGGAGCAACACCCATTTCTTCAGCGACCCCGTCGCCGACGTCAAAAAAATGAAGAAAGAACCCGGTGACGACATGACGATCCTCGGCAGCGGCTCCGTCGTTTCTCTGCTGACACAAGTTGGTTTGATCGACGAGTATGCGGCGCGCCGCTAAGATTCGAACAATTTTTGGCGTGACGCATTGGTGGCTTCGTTAAACCGTTCGTGAATCGCGCCTGTTTTCGCGCGCATGAACGTGCGTTTGGTAACGCCCCTGACTGGCCGGCCAAACCTAATCTTGCACGCCGTTCGAGCGATAATGGTGGGGTAACACCATCGAACGGAGTCTCCCCCGATGTACGGCATCAACGAATTTCTTTTGCTTCAGCGCTACTCGCAAAATCTCAAAAAGGATGCGGAACGCCACGCCGAACGCCAGCGTTGGATCAAGGAGGCGGACGCGGAGGAAATGCCCCGTCGCCGTTCGGCGCGCCGGCGCTGGTCTTCCTTCGCGTCGCTCTTTCTCTTTTGAGGCTAGTTTTGCAGCCGGAAGACGCCGCCGCGTGCGCCGTTTTCTTTGAGCTTCTGGATTTCCTGGCGCGACAGGATCAGGTACGACCAGTCCACCTGAAAGCTGCCGGAGTTGGTCTGCCCGGCGAAACGCAGGTTCAACGTCTGACTCGGTTGATCGTGCGACCACGTGAACGGGTTCCAGCTGCCGCCGCCGGACGGGTCGTAATATTGACCCGTGCCATTGGCCTTGAAGTCCAAGGCGTGAGTCGTCTTCACCATTTGGTACCGCTTGCCGTAAAAATCGCTCGCCCGTGTGTCTTCCGTAGGCTGGGTGACGCCGGACTTCGAAACGACGTTGACGGTTGAGGCATGCTCGACGAAATAGCGCGTTCTGCCGCCCCCGAGCGCCTGGGAGCCGGTGACCTGGAACTCGGTGCCGGGCGCGAACAGGATCTCGTTCTCTAGGGCATACTGCGACAGGAAACGGATGCTGCGGCACGATGAAGATGCGATCTGAAGATGATAGCGCTTGCCACGAAACGCGGCGGGCGGCTGGTCGCCTTCCGCAAAACTCATGAATCCGCGTTCGGTGTAGAGCCTCTGTTTCAGCATCTGATTGAGCACTGAAGTAGGAAGATCCGTACCCCGCGTGGCGGTGCAGGATTTGGTGTCGATCTTGTTCAGTCCCGAGGATGCCGCGAGGACGGTCGCTGCCACGCGTTTGTCGTCGGCGGCGGACGGGGACCGAAGAGCGTCATTGATCGCAGAGTAGAGTTTGTCACCGGTATAGACATAAATCGCGACGGCTTCCTCGAGCTTCATTCCTGGGATCTGTTCGTAGCGACGTCCCACTGCGGCCACAGCCTGCTCGTAGTCGACACCGAAGTTCCGGAACTCTTGCCGCATCTGGTCGAACACCCGGTCGTCGGCGTCGTGGTACTGCGACAGATCAACGGG
>JAYVBB010000471.1:0-3915 GCA_043750715.1 Pseudomonadota bacterium
CGAGCAGCTGAAGCCGACGCAGCGCGTGTGGTCGCCATCGGCACCGACACGGCGTGCTGACCACCGACCACGATGACTCTAAGCGAAAGCCTCACCGAGAGTTCCTCCGAGGGACTATCGGAGGGGCTTTCGGCGCGGCTTAGCAAATTATTGCAATTAAGAACTAACAGCCGGGAGATTCGTGGAGTTAGTCGAGGCCTCGGCCTTCGTTTCCGGAGAGGGGACGGTCCGTTTTCACGACTTGGTTCAGGAGGATCCAGTAGACGTCGAGGAGGTCGGCGCAGTCGTAGTCGGCGAGGGCGCTGCCCGAAGTCGCCAGGAGGTAGGACTTGTGCAGATCATGCTGCAGGGCCGCAACCTTGTTGAAGCTGCCAGTCCGCAGCGTCGTCATGAATTCGTCGCTAACCACCTGATTCGGGTAGGAGCGGGCCAGAGCCCCGAGGTCATGGGCGGCATCACGCAAGGGAACGACGACCGAAAAAGCCACGACGGAGCACGGCTTCGAGAGCTCGCAAAGATCCGGCGATACCAGCGCGAGCCGGCCTGCGAGTTTCTGGCTGAGTGCTTCGACCGCTTCCGCGAGGGCGGCGATGCGCAGAAGATCGGCTTTGGTTTGACCCGTGCGAGTCGGAAAAGTCAGAGATTCCGGGGCCGCCAGGGCGGAAGAAGACGCCAGGCAGAAGGCCAGGGACATTAGGGCCATAGAAACACGAGACATTTTATGACTCCGACAATAGTGCTTTAAAGGCGGCGCATAATAGACTATTGTCGCGGGCCTGTAAACAAAAGAGCGATACGCATGGCCGAGTCTGCATCGGTTTCGAAAAAGTCTCTTGAAAATAGGCTCTTGGGCTTCCTGGTCGGCCTTTCAATCGTCGCCGGGCTCGGGGTTTTCGCCTATAGCCGCGGGCTCTATTACTACGTCCAATACTTCTGGGACGACTTGTTCGGCGAGGTCCAGAAGTTCGGCGAGGACTGCGAAGCCGGGGTAGGGGACTGGGTTCCGGGCGATACGTTTCAATCGGTCGTGGGCCGTCCGCCCGCGTTGAAACGAATGCGCATGCCGTACTACTCGGCGGCGCCGGCGGAAAAGCCGGACGTAGGCGCCGGCCAGTTTCTGTATACGCGTTGCCAGGTCGATCTCGGGAAGTTGAAACCCGGGGGATTTGGTTGGATGCGTCTGCATTTCGTTCACGGCGATACAGCCATTTTCCTGAACGACGTCTTGAAGCAAACCGTCGACGATTTGGGCATCGCGGAGTTTCCGCTCACCACCGCCGACCGCCAGGCTGCATCGACGCTGGTGTTGGTCTCGAGGCCCAATGCTCTGAAAAGCAAGCTCCTGGGACTGCCGACGTCGATGCCTCTGATCTTCACGGATTCGCGCGCGGCGTTGGCCAAGCCGAACTTCGGCGCCTTGTTCGATTTCACTCTGCGGCCGACCTACTGGTTGAACGAAGCTCTGGTTTTCCTGCTGATCTTCGCCGTCGCCTGGCTGGGCGGGATGAGACGCGAAGACATCGCATGGTTGGCCGTCGCGATGGCTTCTAGCGCTATTATGGACTTTGCCATCTTCTCGAAGACCAATGCAAGTGATCCCACTTGGCGCTCGGTGTCCCAGGTGGCGGCATTTTCCGTAAATGTCGCGCTGTGCTGTTTTGCTCTGGCTTTCACGGGTGCTCGCATCCGATTCGTCAAGCCGGTGGGACTTTACCTCGTAGCGATGTTTGCCTATGGGCCGCTTTGCTTCTTGCCTCGCGGGACGATCAGCAGTGCCTATCTCTTGTTCTACGTCCCCATGTGGGTTCAGTTCGGTCTCTACGGATCCGTGGCCGCAGTGTCGTTCAAGCGGCGAAACGAAGGCGTTCCCTTCGACTACCCGCGCCGCCTCGCCTTCGTAGCCTGGTTTTGCGCGGTGCTCGCCGTGGTCAAAGTACTGGACCTCTTGATGTTTCGGCAGCTCGGATTCACCTTCGCCGAGGCGATCACCGAAGTCGGCATGACTGGATTCTGCATTTTCCTGATTTTCGATCTCGTGGTGTCGTACCGGAAATACCTCGCGGAAAAGTTGCTCCGGCTCGAAACCGAAACCCGCTCGCGGGAGTTCGAGGCGGTTGCCCGCGTGACGCAGATGCTCGCTCACGACGTTCGCAAGCCGTATCAGACCCTCCTCAACGGTCTGAAGGTCCTCGACGCCGAAATGGGCAAAGGCGAAGCTTCTCAGGCTGCGAAGCGGGTGAGGGGAGAAGTCGAACGGGCTTTGGGCGAAACCAACGCCATGCTCTCGGACGTCATGGACATGGGGGCCAAGCAGTCCGAGTTCAAGGGCGAGGTCGACGTTCGGTCGCTGGCCGAGGAATGCGTCAACCGGGCCGTGGACCTAAACCAGAAGAAGGGCATCAAAGTCCTTAATGAATGGTCGGGTCCGACCAAGCTCGCGATCGACCCGCGGCGATTTCAGCGAGTACTCATGAATCTGATCGAAAACGCTGTGCAGGCGACGCCGCCTGGCGGGACTTTGAAGCTCGGCTCTGCCCCCGCGGAGCTGGAAGGCAAGAGTGCCGTCCGTTTGACCGTCTGGAATTCGGGTTCGTTCATTCCCGAAGAGGACCGGGCCCGAATTTTCGACCCCTTCTTCACGAAAAACAAGAGCCGCGGAACCGGATTGGGTCTGGCGATCGTCCGTAAATTCATCGAAGCAGAAGGCGGACGTATCGCCTGTCGGTCGGTGCAGGGAGAGGGCACCGCATTTGATCTGACTCTTCCCGTTGCCGTAACTGGAGCTCCTGGCCGGCTCGCTGTGATCGACGACGACGTCTTCGCGCGCGAAATCTGGCAGTCGGTCGGCGGGGGGTGGACGGTGACGACCTTCGATGGACCTGCAGGCTTCTGGAAGGCGGCCGGAGGGGCGATGAAAGAGTTCCTGGCCTCGTTTGACGTGATCATGACGGACTACTACTTCGGCAAAGACGACGAGGGGACCGGAGAGTCGTTCGCCAAAGATTTAAAAGAGCGCGGGACTTCAGCCAAAGTGGTTCTGTTTAGCGACGTCGTGCTGCCGCCGGTCGAAATGGCGGTTTTTGACAATCAAATCGCTAAAATGGAGCAGCCGACGCCGGAGCTGCTCAACCGCCTGCGTTGACCACAATCGCTTGTGTCGCTGCGGTGAGTTAGGTAGATTCCCGGCGAATCGCCTAACCCGGAGTCCCCATGAAAAAGCATTTCATTTACATCCTGCTTGCCTTGCCGATTGCTCAAGCTGCACAAGCGGACGACCAGCCGCAAGTCAGCCAAATCGAATCAATCTATGGATTTGTTCAGACCAACGTCGCAACCAAGAAGTTCCGCATCAAGAATGACCAGGTGTTGCCTTCGGGGTTGAAGTCGGAATTTCAGCGCACGGTTGTGATTTCCAGTGTCACGCGGTCGACGACCGAGCTGGCGTTCAACATTGCTTTTGACGTCAAACAGAACCTGTTCGAGCCGGCCGGGAACGGCGAGTGGTCGGCGACCCCGATCAACAAGGACCGGATCGGGGCTTACCGGTGCCTGTTGAATGAGCAGCGCGCGACCCAGGAAGTCATCGGAAACTGCCACATCATCATGAATACGATCGGCGACACGGGAAATGCGGAAAGCATTCGCCTCAAACTCGTCGACGGACATTTGACTACGACGCTGCTCACGGTTGGCTATTACAGCTCGTCGCAACCTCAGGGCGGGGCTCTGCCGGGGCGGACTCGCATGATCTGGGATCACGCTCTGACGACCGAAGGTAAAGTCGCGATGGCGGAAACCGTGTTTACCTGGAAGGTGAACGCGGAGTTGCTGGAACCGACGTCCGCCGAGGTCGAATCCCATTCGCCTGCGGCGATTGGCGAGTGATTCGAGTGGTTCGACCGGGCAAGTCCTGCC
>JAYVBB010000472.1:0-2215 GCA_043750715.1 Pseudomonadota bacterium
TCGCCGGCACCGAGGGTGACCGTGGCCAGAGCTTGCGTTTCGCCGCGTTGGAAGAGGGCCGAGCCGTGAGGACGGGCGAGGATCTTCGTTTCGCAGGTGATGTTCCGGATGTCCTTGAAGCCGCGGCCGCCGATCCGCTTCTTGTCGTCGAGGATCATGCTGCGCATCATCTGGTATTTGACGTCTTCCAGGATGGCTTTGATCGCGGACTTTTTGGCTTCGTCCTTGGCAGGGTTGAGCTGCTCGACGATGCCCTTGCCGGCTTTCTTCATGGCCTTGATGCGCTCGGTCTTGTCGGCCACCGCGAGGGCGTCGGAGATCGGGCCTTTGGCGGCACGGTTGACTTCGGACACGAGGGCCGCGTCCTGCTCGGGCACGGAGAAGGGCTTCTTCGGCTTGCCGATGAGCTTCTGCACTTCGAGTTGGACGTCGAACAGCGGCTTCATCCATTCGTGAGCCGTCGTGATCGCGTCGAGCATTTGCTCTTCGGAAAGGAACTTGGCGCCGGCTTCGACCATCAGGATGGCGTCAGGGCGACAGGCGACGTTCAGGTTCAGGTCGGTGGCTTGGCCGCGCATCGGGTCGAGGACGAGTTTGCCGTTCTCCATGCCGACGATCAACGAGGCCACGGGGCCGTTGAACGGGATGTCGCTGACCATCAGGGCGCAGCTGGCGCCCAGAAGGGCGAGCGACGCCGGATTGTGTTTCGGGTCCAAAGACATGACGGTCGCAATGACTTGCGTCTCGTTCATGTAGCCTTCGGGGAAGCTCGGGCGGAGCGGACGGTCGATGACCCGGCTGGTCAGCGATTCGCGCTCGGTGGGTTTCGCTTCCCTCTTGAAGAAGCCGCCCGGGATCCGGCCCGCGGCGTAGAACTTCTCGATGTAGTCCACGGTCAGGGGGAAGAAGTCCTGGCCGGGTTTCGGCTCGTCGGCACCGCAGACGGTGACGAGCACTTGCGTGTCGCCGCAGCTAACCATGACGGAGCCGTGCGCGAGCTTCGCGTACTTCTGGAACTCCAACTTGATCTTCTTGTCGCCTACGACAACTTCTCGAATCAAACTCATTAACAACTCTTCTTTCTTTGCCTCTTTGGGCACAACTGGAAAAAATACACGAGATCCTTCGGGGCCCCTGGCCCCTCAGGATAAATCGATGCTACGCATCGATTTACTTACGGATGCCGAGCTCGGTGATCAGCTTCTTGTAGGAAGCGCTGTTCGAGCGTTGCAGGTAGTCCAGAAGGCGGCGGCGTTGGCCGACCAGCTTCATCAGACCCGTGCGGGAGTGGTGGTCTTTTTCGTTCTTCTTGAAGTGGTCGTTCAAGTAGGTGAGGCGAGCCGTGATCAAGGCGACTTGCGCTTCCGGCGATCCGGTGTCTTTCGGGGTACGACTATGCTTCGCCAGGATTTCCGCGGTTTGAGCGGCGGTGAGGGACATTGCTTTCTTCTCTCCAAATGTTAACTGAGCACTCTATATATATGTATGGAAGACCGGCTTCCATCGCAAAAAGCTGCAATTGGCCAGTGGTCATAGCCCAGATCTGCCCCCTAACGCAAGCCCAGGAAAGTCCTGTCAAACTGTTGATTTGACTATTTATACTAGAATTTATCATAAAATTCTAAACTAACCATTTGACTATTTTATAAAATTCGATACACTGGGGGTCCGTAGAACTAGGATTTGCTCCCAATCCGTCGCCCAGGGTGGCCGCCAAAACACCCTCGCTGCTTCCGTCATTCCCGACGTGGCCATACAACGCACCCGGAGTATGTATGCAATTCAAAGTCGGTGACAAAGCCGTTTACCCTGCCCACGGGGTCGGCGTGATCAAACGGATCGAGAGCCGCAAGATCGGCGGAACCAATCAAGATTTTTACGTTTTGCAGATTCTGTCGTCCGGCGCGACCCTGATGGTCCCCACGACCGGCTGCGAGCGTGCAGGCATGCGCGGCCTGATCTCCAACATGGAGATCGACAACGTTTATTCCATCCTCCGGAGCCCGGGTAAGGTCAGCCATACGACCTGGAACCGTCGCTTCCGCGAGTTCAACGACAAGCTCCGGACCGGATCCGTCGCCGACATCGCCGAAGTCCTTCGGGACCTGTGCTCGCTCAAGGGGGATAAAGATCTCTCGTACGGCGAGAAGAAGATGTTGGATAAAGCCCTGTCGATGCTCGTTTCGGAGATCTCTGCTGCGGCGAGCCGCGAAGC
>JAYVBB010000473.1:0-10501 GCA_043750715.1 Pseudomonadota bacterium
GGACGTAATAGCGCAACTAGTTGAAGCCAATGTTTAGCAAACGACCTACCGATAAGCGAAAGCACGCCTTGAAAACTCTGTGTGTTACTTAAAAAAGTCCTCGGGCTGCGCGTCACCACGCCAAATCGCACGCAGAAATGAGCGTGGATCTTCGTATATGGCGCTAGCAGCAGCGAGACCCTGTGCATCCCAGCCGCCGCAGCGAAAGGCTACACATTCGAGCCCTGCTCGGTTAGCTGCCTCAATGTCGTAAGGCGTGTCGCCAACCATGACGGCTTGATTCTTCGGCACGCCGAGCTTGAACAAAGCTGCCAGCACAATTTCGGGATCCGGCTTTGAGGCTTCGGCATCATCAGAGGTCGTTATCAGATCGATTAATCCATTAAGCCCAGCCGCATCGAGCAGAAGATCGAGTTCCTCTTTTTTACCTGACGTTGCGATTGCCAGACTGTAGCGGCGTTCCTTGAGCTCAGCAATGAGCTCGCGTGCGCCATCCATCGGGCCGACCTTATCAAGGTAGTGCCTCTTGAACAGGTCCCAGCGCCGCTTTCCGATCTTCTGCCCCTTGGGACTTTCTGATTCGATTCGAATCAGTTTTGGCATGAGCTTGTCGCCGCCCATGCCGATGAGCGGTTTCACCTCGTCAAAAGAGACGACGTAACCAAAATCCGATAGCGCCTGCACCCATGCATGTGCGTGGAAGTCGTTGCTGTCGATCAAGGTCCCGTCGACGTCGAACAAAATGGCTTTTTTACTCATAGCGAGCCCACTCTTTGACTCTCAAAGTCTTAGTTTAGCCTCCTGCGGACGCTTTCCGACCTCGGGACCAAGTACTGCGGCGAGGGTCAATCCCACTCGTCGTCATCATGCGCTTCGCACCCGATGGATTGAACGCCTGGTCGAGTGTCATCGGGTCCCCCGACGCTCTGGGCATGGGCTATGGGTCCTTCTGGACTTAGTGGTTAGACCGTGCATTCCCTTTGTTTGTCTGACCCTCGCGTCCCGATGCACCTTTGCTGGGGATGATGGGAGCCTGACCTTCGCCTTCTTTCATCTTCTTTTGTTCGGCTGAACTAGCGTTTTTCATGCCTTCGTTCGTGGCCCGATCATTCGTTGATTTGTCGCTCAGCTCCTTACTCTTATTCGCATCCGACCCTGAAACAGCCGCAGACTTTACCTTGGGCGAAGTGGACCACTCCTTCATCGCCTGGTCACCCGGCCGTCCGATGTGCACCTTGTCGTCGACCTTTGTGACCCAGCTTAAGGGGATATAGTGATGTTGACCTTGCTTGTCCTTCTTGAGTTTGATGGTGTCGCTCCCTACCATATGGTCGACCATGGCAAATTGACCATTTTTCGAACACACAACGGGAGCATCCGGACTAATTTGATTGCTGCTGATCATGATGGTTCCTTTGAATATGCAAAATTAACAATGGGGATTTTCCTGCACGATCTATGCCTCTTTCACACGGAAATGGCAGGGAAGCACACGGCCATCGCGGAGATATATTTGCAGCGCAAGCCACTCGTTCTTGAGATAGATCAGGGCCCTCCCGGTCGGCGTCTTCGGCGGGACCCGACCGATTTCTCGATCAAGCATAGCTTCCAGATTGCTCATCACCTTCGATAACTCCGTTGACAGCAGCTTCCGGCAGTCAGCGGGATCAAAATCTTTCGCCTGTCGTTCGATTTCGTAAAGTCGACCGATGAGGCCGACGCCCTGGTTAGAGACCGAGCCGTCAAACGCTTTGCCTTCGATGTCGACTGCTTCAACAAATTTTCGTCGGACGTGCGCCCAGTATCTGACAGACAGGGTCTTTGACCTGAGATCCTGGCGCCGGGCCTCGCTTGTCGTGCATCGCCATCGATTTGCGAGGGCTAGGTTCCAGAGGAATAGGATTTTGCATGCTCAAACCTCCGATTCCCAAGGATGCAAGGCAAGGGCCATGAACTTGTCAGCCGCAGCCGCTCTGGCCGTCTTACGCCCTTAGTGGTTAGGCCGCGCGTTCCCCTTGTTTTTCGCGCCTTCCCGTCCCGACGCACCCGAGCGCGGAGTTTCGAATTCCGGAATGTCGCTGACATTCATGGTCTTCTTTCCAGCGGTGCTGGGATTGCCTGGAGATTTCAGATCGGCTGACGTCGACCACTCATTCATCGCCTGGTCTCCCGGACGACCGATGTGCACCTTGTCGTCGACCTTCGTCACCCAGCTCAAAGGGATAAAGTGGTGTTGGCCGTGCTTGTCCTTTTTGAGTTTGATGGTGTCGCTCCCCTCCATATGGTCGACCGTGGCAAATTGGCCATTTTTCGAGCACACGACGGGAGCATTCGGATTGATTTGATTGCCGTTTATCATTTTAAGTTCCTTGGTCACTTTTAAAATTTCCAACGGGAATTCTGATGCATGATCTGTGCCTTTTGCGCTCCAAGGCGAAAAAGTCTTTTGGCTAAAGCGAATGATAGCGGAGCGAGAATCGCTAGCTGCAGGATCGGAACGAACGAAATTCCCGTCCCTGGGACGATCGGGGCGGCATCCGTATAGGACCAGCGATGGGCAGCAAGCCCAGCGCCTTCCACGACCACTGCCTCCCCAATTGCTGTCAGCTCCATCGCGAGCCAAACCTGGAATCCCCAGCTCCCGAGCGTCCAAGAAAGGTCCCGCCGAATGCATGCTACGACGAAGTAGGCCACCACCAGGAGAACAACGTCCCCTGTGGTAGCCATGATCATGGCGCCAAAGGTCGGCGCCACCGTCCCGTGCACGAAGAAAATCCGGCATTGGGCCAACTCCCAAAGCAAGTTGAGAGCAAAGGCCGGAAAGGCGAAAAAGGCGATAGACCAGAGGATTGGCACAGCCCTTTGCCGCGATCCTTCAGTCCGAGTTACCCGCCACAGCATCCTCCCCCTTTCTTCTTGGCACGCGACACTGCCGGTTCTGACGGAATGGCCTTTTCGCTATGAGTTTTTCCTGCTCCGCAACATGCACCATCGACCGCTGCTGAGTCCTCCGATTGCGGTGCCTCCGGGGCCGCGGCCGCTGGCTTCTTTAAGGCTCTTCTCCAGTTCGGAAACATGGCTTACCTCCACGGAAGTTTGGGACTACATACCCCACCAGGGTATACCAAGAACATAAGGCATGACTCCGATCTGTCAAGACCCGGTCAATGCGACGGTTGCTGCGAAGGCATCATTCATGCGGAGCCTCCTTTCCGTGGCAGTTTTTTTGAGCTTTGTCTTGTCCGTCGACGGTGACCGTCCCGTGCCCCCGGTGCATGAAGAGATGGATGAAAAGACATGCGAGTAGCAGCAAGTAAGGCAGCGCGCCGAATAAATGAGCTCGATGTTCCGTCAGGAGGTAGAAACTCATCACGAGTAAAGCCGCACCAATCAGCGTGCGATTCACTGAATCGGACTTCCGGGATTGCCCAAATGACATGGCTTACTCCTTCTTGACGTGAACTTGCCGCCGCTCCTTCAGCACCTCGCAAGACGGATGCCAGCAGCGTCAATTTTGGAATCAATCACAGTATCAGATACTTGTGACCAGCTGCCGGACGACTGCTTTGACCCACGCTGCGGGAAACTCGCCGACCTGCGCCAATCGACGCTAAGTAGGGAATCAAAATTTCGCGCGCCTAAGCCTCAACGCATTCCCGATCACCGACACGGAACTCAAGCTCATCGCAGCACTTGCGATCATCGGACTGAGCAACCACCCGAAGACCGGGTAAAGCACGCCGGCTGCCAAAGGAACGCCCAGGATGTTGTAGCCAAACGCGAACCCGAGGTTCTGCCAGATGTTGCGCATTGTCGCGCGGCTCAAAGCGCGGGCTTTACTGAGAGCTTTCAAGTCGCCCCCTAGCAGCGTAATGCCAGCGCTATTGATTGCAACGTCGGTACCGGTACCCATTGCGATTCCCACGTTGGCGGTGGCCAGAGCCGGAGCATCGTTGACTCCGTCGCCTACCATCGCGACTTTGCGCCCTTCGCTTTGCAGCCTCTTGACGACCTCTTGCTTCCGTTCCGGAAGGACTCCAGCCTCGATCTCGCTGATCCCTAGCTGGCTGGCGACGGCCTGTGCCGTCGCTGCGTGGTCGCCGGTCAGCATGACGACACGGATCCCGGCGTGTATTAGTTCGCTGACCGCTTCCTTCGCTGCGGCCTTGATCGGGTCGGCGACGCCGAGCATTCCCGCGAGCTTGCCGTCAACCGCCAGAAACATCACCGTTTGACCTTGCTCTCGCAATGACCTCGCGGCCGACTCCACCGTCGCGGACGAGACGCCCAAATCTTCGAGTAGTCGTGCGTTGCCAAGTGCCAACGTGCGGCTACCGATTTTACCAACCACTCCCTTGCCGGGCTTGGATTCAAAACCTTCGATGGCCAGGTCTACCTTGATCCCCCTCTTCTGGGCCCCTTTTACGATGGCGTCGGCAAGGGGATGCTCGCTACCAGATTCGAGCGCCGCCGCCCAAGCCAGGATGTCTTCCTCGCGCTCTTTCTCAGCCCATACGGTGACGAGTTGAGGTTTGCCTTCCGTCAGCGTTCCCGTTTTGTCGACGACGACCGTGTCGACCTTGGCGAGGGTCTCGAGAGCTTCCGCATTCTTGATCAAAATGCCGAGCTGAGCCCCTCTCCCCGTTCCCACCATGATCGACATAGGAGTAGCGAGCCCAAGAGCACAGGGGCAGGCGATGATCAGAACGGCAACGGCATTAACCATTGCATATGCCAGTCGCGGCTCGGGTCCGACGAAGCCCCATACGACTGCCGTAATCGCGGCGATTACCAAGACCACGGGAACGAAGTATCCAGCGACGAGGTCGGCAAGTCGCTGTACCGAGGCCCGGCTACGTTGTGCTTCACTGACGGTTTTGACAATTTGCGCTAGCAAGGTGCCGGAGCCGACCCGTTTCGCATCCATCACGAACGAGCCGGTCGTGTTGATCGTGCCGCCGGTGACGGGATCGCCGACCCCTTTCGCGACCGGAACGGACTCGCCCGTGATCATGGACTCATCCAGAGAGCTCTTGCCGGAAACGATCTGTCCGTCTACCGGAACTTTTTCGCCAGGTCTGACGCGGAGCTTTTGGCCAATTACGACCTGAGCAAGAGGGACGTCGTGCTCGGCGCCACCCGGATCGACGACCCGGGCAGTCTTCGGCGAGAGCCCGAGCAGCGCCTTGAGCGCGCCGCTCGTCTGGCTGCGCGCCTTGAGCTCCAGAACCTGCCCCAAGAGCACCAGCGTGACGATTGCAGCGGCTGCTTCGAAATAGACCGGCACGCCGACACCATGCTGACGGAAGGCCGCCGGAAAAAAGTCCGGCAATAGCGTGGCCACGAGGCTGTACGCATAGGCCACCCCCGTGCCCAACGCGATCAGGGAAAACATGTTGAGGTGAAGGGACGCGAACGAGCGAATTCCGCGCTCAAAAATCGGCCATCCGGCCCAAATGACGACGGGCGTCGCGAAGAAGAGCTGGACCCAGTTCAACGTCTTTCCGTCGATCACTTGCGAGTAGTCGAAGCCGAACATCGGAAGCATGCCCAGGACCAGCAGAGGCAAGGTCAACGCCGCGCCTGCCTTGAACCTTCTCGTCATGTCGATCAGCTCAGGATCGGGCCGCTCGTCGAGCGTCACCTCTTTAGGCTCGAGCGCCATCCCACATTTCGGACACGCTCCTGGCCCGATCTGCTCGATTTCAGGATGCATCGGACACGTATAGACGACGCCGGACGATGAGGCCTCACTCACCTCCGGCGACTGCTTCGGGGCAAGGTACTTCTCCGGCTGGGCGACGAATTTCGCTTTGCAACCGGCACTGCAAAAGTGAAACGTCATGCCTGCGTGAATGGTGCTACCGGCCGCCTGCGCCGGATCGACATCCATGCCACAGACCGGATCCTTTACGGTCCTGGAATGCGACAACGGTGCGTCATTTGACGCGGGCGCTTTGTTGGAACAGCAGCTACTTTGGTCGGCGTGATGCCGGTGATGGGCGCTCATGGAAGTCCTCCGCGGCAAGTGAATGCGCCGCTATTCATTCAACGGAGCTGACCCTTCGCGATTACACCAAAAATAAACGTCTTGCTTACGGTTACTTACAGGAACAATCCAGGCAGCCGTGCTTGGTGCAGGCTCCGCACATCTGCTTCAAGCGCTTTTTCAAAGCTTGCCGTGCCCGATGCAACTTTACGGCCAAAGCGCCCTTGTTCGTGCCCAATTCCGTCGCGACTTCAGTCAATGCCCTGCCCTCGAGATCGACTTTACGCAGCACTTCCACGTACTGCTCCGGCAAGGTGCCGATGAGGTCCGTCATGCACTCGCAGATGGCTCGTCCGAGCTCGGTCTCCTGAAAGGCTTCATGGGCACCGGTCGCTTCAAGTTCAGAGTAGAACTCATCACGCTTGCGGTCGATGACGGCGTTGCTACGGTGATGGTCGATCAAAAGGTTGCGGAGCACCGTATAGAACCAGGCAACGACATTCTCGTGCTCAGCGAGATCCTCTTTGCGCTCGATGGCGCGGAGAAAGCCGATCTGCACGAGATCTTCGGCAGCGGCATTTCCACCAACCCTCGGCGAAAGAAAGCGGACAAATTCGCCTTGGCAGTCGATCAATCGCTGCAGAGCGTCCGGCCGTGTCATGGGGTCTCTTCTAACCACGTGTGCATGCCCCCCAGGTAGGGAAACTCGGCTGCATCATCTGGCTGCACTGTCAGGGTATCGAGAGTGGCGGCGAACGCCTCCTCGCGCCCTTCGAGGGAAACGTGTCCCACCCACCGTCCCATTTTCAACTTGCCGCCCGGAGCGGCGCCGTCAGCGAGAGTTCCAAAAGTTCCGAGTCCGATCGCTAAAAAAGTCGCGGCTGAGTAAACGAGTCGGTAAAAGGCGCACGCATCGGTCATGGTGTTCTCCTCACACGGCATCTCTCAAAGGAGGTTGCTCAGTGCGCGAAGACTAGCATATGATACCCCCATGGGGTATCTGAAAATCACTACGAGGAGGCTGTTCCTGCAAGGGTTAAAATTCAGTCTGACGGCAACATCGCGCTTGCGGTATCCCCTCCCCCTGGATAGGATAGGCGAATGTCAACACACAGCACCCATCCGGACGTCGCCAAGCGACTCCGCCGAGCCCACGGCCATCTGGGCAAAGTCGTCGAAATGCTCGAGAGCGGCGCGCCATGCCTCGACGTTGCGCAGCAGCTACAAGCTGTAGTCAACGCCATCAGCGCCGCGAAGACCATCCACGTCCAGGACCATATCGAGCATTGCCTCGCAGAGGCAATCGCCTCGCCAAAGGGCAGGGCCCAAGCCCGCATCGATGAATTTAAAGAGATCGCCAAGTACCTCTGAGGTTCAGATTCATGCTGAAGTCATTACTGACGTTGCTGTCTCTCTTTCTGTTTTCAAGCCCGAGTTTGGCGCACGGGATTTCCGAAGCCGACAAGCAGGCGATGCTCGATGGCGGCTACCTCAGGTACATCTGGCTCGGCGCAACCCACATGCTGACTGGCTATGACCACCTGCTCTTCATCTTTGGCGTGATCTTTTTCCTGACGAAGTTCAAAGAGATCGTGAAGTACATCACGGCTTTCACCGTCGGTCACAGCCTTACACTGATTTTCGCCACTCTTTACAAAATCTCTGCAAACTACTTTTTGGTCGATGCCGTCATCGCCCTTTCGGTGGTCTACAAGGGCTTCGACAACGTCGACGGTTTTCGGCGCTACCTCAAACGCAACCCACCACCTCTCATTTGGATCATTTTCGGGTTCGGCCTCGTTCACGGCTTTGGGCTTGCGACGCGACTGCAGCAGCTGCCCCTTGGGGACTCCGGCAATTCCATCCTGCTTCGCATCCTCTCGTTCAACGTGGGAGTCGAGATCGGCCAGATCCTCGCCCTCGCGGCAATGATGGTTTTGATCTCGGGTTGGCGGCGGTCCAAATCATTCACCGCATTCTCGAAGGTGTCGAACAACGGACTCATCGCCGCCGGGCTGTTGCTGTTCCTGATGCAAATGCACGGGTATGTTCACACCGCCATGCCCGACGAGTTCCCGCTCAGTCCGGACAATCACCACCACGCGCACGAAGCCATGAAACTCGAAGATTCAACTCATGACAGTTTATGAAGAGGAGTTTGCTCGATGAAATCCGCGCTCGTTTCGCTTTCGCTTTCAGCTTTTTTCTTGACCCGGGTCGCCATGGCACACGGTGATCATGACCATCCGCCTCCGCCGAAGGTGGCCGAATGCAAGGCCGAATGCACGAAAGAGGAAGTCACTGCCGGAGTTTCGAAAAAAATCATTCCGCTCTTGGTAGAAGGCGGAAAACTCGAAGCGTCATGGAAAGACGCGAAGGCCGAGTCGACCGAGAAGAAGACCTTCAAGCAGGCGATGGAGTGGGTCGTTACGTTCAAGAACGACAAAGTCACCGACAAGGCCAAGCAGACTCTGTACTTCTTCGTCAGCCTCGACGGCACCCTGACGGGCGTCAACCACTCGGGCAAATGAAGCGGTCGGCCATTCCGCCGATTGCGCGGCGGGTATTGCTGAGCCGGCTTCTTACCCGCTCGGGAGACCAGGCCTGGGACTTCGCCGTGCCGATGACGCTCGTCGTCGTCGTGCCGGGCGGGCTCAGGGCCACGGCGCTGTATTTTTTGGCCGTGAGGTTAAGTCATGTCCTTCTTGCGCCCCGAATTGGGGCTCTGATCGACCGGTGGCAGCGGCTCCGTTGCGCAGCGGTCGGAATCGGCGCGCAAACATTTGCTACCCTGGCGGGGTTCGGATTGATCGCTGCGCTGGCAACGGTCGGCCACCGGGCTGGCAGCGAGAGTCTTGGCTTCGGCCTTTTGGCTCTACTGATCGTCACGGGAGTCGTTAGTAGTCTTGGCTCTTTGATCATGGACATTGCCGTCGCCAACGACATCATTCCTACGGCGATCCGCCCGGAAGATCTGGCCTCCGTAAATAGCCGGCTTCGCCAGATCGACCTCGCGACCGAGGTCGGCGCTCCCGTTATGACCGGGTTGCTCTTGGCCCTCTCGACGGCTTCTTCTCCGTTACTGGGATTCGCAATGGTCGCCTGTTGGAATGTCTTGTCGTTCGTGCCCGAATTCGCGTTGATCCGCTCCGTCGTACTGAATCACCCAGAGCTTCGGAACAAGCCCGTGAATGCTCAAAGTGTAGCCCCCGTACCACTGGCCCTAAGGCTTACCGCCGGGTGGCGAGACTTCCTTCGCCAGCCGGTCATGCCTGCCGTCGTTGCTTATGCGCTCCTTTGGCTCTCCGTACTGAGTCCCCATGGCGTCCTGCTTGCAGCTTTTCTCAAAGACGGCTGGCAAATGCCCGAGCTGACGATCGGCATCTTCCGCGGCCTCGGAGCCCTCTTTGGTCTGGGTTCGACCTTTCTTTTCCCGGTACTGGAACGAAAGATGGGCCTGATCTCTGCGAGCCGGCTCCTTATCCTATTCCAGGCACTGATGGTCGGCCTCTCCGCAACCGCCTTCGGTACCTCACCGGGCAATCAGATGACTTTCCTAGCATTGATTCTGTTCTCCCGGATTGGCCTTTATGGGTTCAGCATCGGCGAGACTCAAATTCGGCAACTCGGCATCGCCGAAGCCGAGCGCGGACGCGTCAATGGATTTGCCTCCGCGGTGACGAGCATCGCCACGCTAGGTCTGTACGGAGCCGGCGCCATTTTCTCGGAGCCGGCCGAATTCGCAATATTGGTGCGCGCCTCGGCGGGCTTCGTCGTCTTCGCCGCGCTCATTTTTTCTCTATGGTCATTCCAGCGCAGAGAAATCAACAGCACTCGCTGACAGTCGTCGACTCGAGATATTCGAAGTTCGCGGGTCGCGGAGACGCGGTTTTAGTCGGGGACTTCAGTTGCATGCCTGTCGTGATTCATTGAGCCGTTGGGACTAAAATGATACTATCAAGTTCGTTTACTTTGAACTAATCGCAGACTTCAACCACTTCAGGATCGCCGTTTGGGCTTGCCACATAGCACAACGCAACCGCTGCTCTCCGTGTGCGTGCCGCTTTACAACAAGGCGGCCACCCTCGACCGAACGCTCCACACGTTGAGCCGGCAGGGCATCGAGCAAATGGAGGTGGTAATTGTCGACAACGCGAGTACGGACGATTCGCAAGCGGTGGCCACGCGCTGGCTGGACCGCTTGGCGATTCGAATCGTCAGTCTCCCGGCAACGATCTCGCTCGTGGACAACTGGCTGCTCAGCTTGAGCCCGGGGCGCGGCCGGTACTTGAAGCTCCAATTGGCCGGCGACACCGTTCCCGACGACAGCTTCCGAAAGATGCTGGATGCGCTCGAAAGCGACCCGACGATTGGCGGCGCATGGCCGGACGGTCGGTCTGTTACAGAACGGAGACGTCGCCAAGAATCAGTATATGGACCGCGTAAATAATTTCAGGAGCGCAGCCGGCACCGCCAAGAACGAGCGTGACAAAGCGGCGCTGCTCGAGCAGT
>JAYVBB010000474.1:0-2718 GCA_043750715.1 Pseudomonadota bacterium
CTCGAGTTCGACGCCTCGCTCAGGAGTCGCAACCCGGTTTGGGGAATCCGCGCGCTGGACGACGTCACCCGCGTCGCAGCGGCAAACGGCTTTCGCTTCTCGCGCAAGATCCCGATGCCGGCGAATAACCTTTCGGTGATCTTCACTCGCGTTCAGTAGTGCGGGGGCTTGTCGTCCGCGGGGCCGATCTCGACCTGATCGTCGTACTTCTTCACGAGCCGGTCCACCCGGGACGCGAGCTTCTCGAGCGCCTTCTGCTGCTCGTAGACGAGCTGCTGCAGGGTCTCGAGCGTTTGCTCCTGGTGCGAGACCATAATCTCGAGGTCGATGACGCGTTGCTCTGACACGGACGTTCTCCCGGATTTCCGCGCCTTTTCAGACGCGGCGGCGGTGGCCTTGGTCCTGGAGAATGTCATCGCTCGCTTTTTCGCTCAACGCATAAATCGAAGACATGATGAAGTAGCCGGGAATCCTCGGGAATACCGAGGCGTCGACGATCCGGAGGTTGGCCGTGCCGCGGACTTTGAAGCGCGAATCGACCACCGCCAGCTCGTCCGCCTCGGTGCCCATCTTGCAGCTGCAGGAGGCGTGATGGCCCCAGGTGGTGTTCTCGACCCATTCCTGGATCTGGGCCCGGGTCTTCACCGTCTTGCCCGGAAAGATTTCGTTGTAGTTGCGCATGCGGCCGGTAGACGTCTCGACCAAATCCTGGAAATTGAGGTCGGACGCGTCGTAGAACTGGTCGGCGGCGTCGCCGATCTTGCGGACGAACTCGACGGCCGTCACCAGCGCATCGAGATCGGTCTTGGCGCCTTCTCCGTCGAAGTAGCGAAAGTTGATGTCGGGTGTGTCGGTCGGGTCCAGAGTCTTGAGCCGCACTTCACCGCGGATCGACTGAGCATGCGACTTGAGAATCGCCCAGGTCATGCGGTTCTTTAGTTCGTAGCCCCGCTCGGCATAGCGGTCGAAATATCCCGTAAACTGGTTGGGCAGCAGGAAGATGAACAGGTCGGGATGAGGGAGCTCCGGCCGGGACTTTTTCTTCAGGGCGAGCACCGCCCCGTTCGAGACGAACGGCCCGTTGCCCTTCTTCCACGATGCGTAGCAAGGGTCCGCGACGTTCACCTGGAACTTGCACTTTTCGATCAGCGACATGTAGTTCGACGTCATGTTCACGACGCCGACTTCGTAGCGGTCCTGGAGATTCTTACCGACGCCCGGCAGGTCTTTCAGGACACGGAAGCCCGGATTGGCCGTCGCGAGCGGTTCCAGCTCGGCTCTGGGGCCGAGCCCCGACAGCATCATGAGCTGGGGCGTGTTGAAAGCGCCCGCCGCCAGGATCACCTCGCGGAGCGCTTTGACGCGGCGCGCCGGTCCCTGGACCTGGCCCGGGGATTTGCTCGCTTTGTAGATCCGTTGACCCGCGAGGTACTCGACGCCTTCGGCGACGAGGTTGCCTTGGGCATCGGGCGCCTCGGCGAAAACGACTTTTGTGACGAGGCAGCCCGTCTTGATCGTCAGACCTTTGCCTTCCTGGGTCTTCAGCAGGTCGCGGGTCGAAAAGCGCCGGCCCATCCGCGTGGTCGACAGCGGCACGAGCACCGCCCCTTCCGCCGTGTCGCGGGCAAGCGTGTCGGCGTTGGTGTCGGCGAGGCGAACCAGGTCGTACAGCGACTTGATCGTGCGGAAGGCTTTAAACGGCGCTTTCGCGATGGCGCTGCAGGCGGCGACGGTCATCGTCAGAATCTGCCGGTCGCCGATGATCAGGGTCGGCGACGCGAAGCTGATCGGGAGCCAGCCCTTTTTCCGGGCCGGATCTTTCAGATAGTTCGCGTTCTCGACGAGCGAGAAGTAGCGCCGCATCGTCCGGGAGTTGTAGCTGGAGTCGCCCACGGTCGACGCCATGTCGTCCCAGTCCTTCGCCAAAGGATAGATGGTGATCATGGCGTTGTGCGCCGTGCAGCCACCGAGCGTGCCGGCGCGCGGATAGAGGATGCCCTTGCCCTCGACGAACTTCGGGTCGTTCTTACCTTTGGCGTCGTCGTCGAAGTGCTTGACGAAAAAGTCCCACGCCATGTTTTCGTCTTCCGTCGAAGCCGGATGCATGGCCGGGATCTGATAGACCTCCCGGTTGCCTTCGTCGCCGCCGGCTTCGAGCACCAGCACCTGGTAGCCGGCCTTCGCGAGGTTCACGGCAACCGGACCGCCGCCCGCGCCGCTGCCGACGACGATGTAATCGAACTCGTCCACTTCGCCGCCATTCTGCGACGAAAGAGCGGCGCTGCTGGCAGTCCCGCGCGGACGACAACCAGCGGCAGCCAAGGCGGCAGAGAGCCCTTTTACGAAACGACGGCGATGAAGAGGCATGGGTGAAAGTTTACTACACCGTTCTCATCTCCAGAAGGGTCTGGGGTCGGTCGGGGCATGACGAATTGTAAGGGGGTGGCCCCGCCGGCGTCGCCATGGACGCGGCACGCTACACCCGCAGCCTCAGATCATGAGAAGTCACGCCGTCGGCGAGCTGAACTCGCCCCAAAGCCGGGCGCTCTGGTGCCGTACGCCTGCATCGAAGGGCATGGCCAGGGCTATCACGATCATGACGAGCGGCACGACGAGCGGCATGAAGAGCGGCAGCATGATGACCGCCATGAACGTCGCTAGAAAGTTCAGGGGCATGGATGCACCCATGCCCCCACCGCCTTGAAAGTAGGGCGTTTG
>JAYVBB010000475.1:0-4280 GCA_043750715.1 Pseudomonadota bacterium
GCCGGAGCGTTACGGGCGAGGAGGTCGGCGTGCGTGAGGTTGCCGCGTTTTCTGCCGGTCAGCACTTCACCCGTGGGGCCGAGGCTGTAGACGCTCGTCGTGCCGAGTTTCTGGATGTGGCAGCTCGCGCACGCCATGTCGCCTTTGGCAGAGAGCAGCGTGTCGTAGAAGAGGCGGCCGCCGAGCTCGAACTTGGCGGAGCTGCCTTCGTAGAACTCGGTGTCTTTGACGTCGTAGACGCCGTACTGTTGCAGCGCTGTGCGCAGCGACTGGTCGACGTTCGGATAGCCTTGATCCGGATATTGCTGGCCCGGGTTCTGCTGGCCGGGGTTCTGGCCGGGGTTCTGGCCGGGATATTGGCCGCCATCGGTCTGGCAGTAGCGCGGCGTGCAAGCCGGACGGTGATAGACGTAGTAATTGCGACGGGCTTTTTTGTGGCAACGCACTTTGCCGTAGCCGTACTGGTAGCCGCGTTGCTTCTTGGAATAAACCTGGGGCTCATACTGGTTGTAGTCGTTGTTGCCTTTGTAGTCGGTCCACGACTGGCTCGACGTGTCCTGATCGAGCTCGTCGGTCGACGAGGCGGTCGCGACCGCCGTGCCGGCCTCGTAAGCGCTTTCGGCCTGGTCGGCGTTGTCGATCAAACCCGCGCCGGCGTCACCGCCAGCAGCGCGCATTTCTTCCGTGCCCGCGACCGAGTTGCCGTTCTCGTCGGCGTCCGCCGCGATCACGACGCTGGCCGGAAGCTGGCTGTATTCGGCGCCGAGCTCCTGGTCGTAGGTCTCTTCCTGATTACCCTGGGCTTCGGGCTGCTGCGCCTCGGGGGCCTGGGAGTCGTCTTTGTGCTTCTTGCTGCCGCAACCCACGGTTGCAGTGGCAAGGAGGGCAGTCACGGTCCACGTGGCGAAGCGCTGGATAGCCATGGGGTTAACTCCTGGTTCGCTTGGGAAAAGACGATGAGTAGCGCATATTAAAGAAATTATAATAGAAATGCAATCTATTTTAAAAGATTCTATGAAATATCATGAAATCATAGGACAATTTTAAGGGTGACTTCATGGGGGGGCCATGCTAATAACCGGCCCCCATGAAGAGCATTTGCCCCCATTCCAAACGCTGCCCCGGGTGCACCCGGCTGGCCATCCCCTACGCCAAGCAGCTGGGGGACAAGACCAAGCTCGTGCTCGAGAAGCTGAGCCCGCTCGCAGCCCTCAAAGCCGACCGCGACGAGATCTTCCGGCCGATGGCCGGGAGCCCGAAGCCGCTGGGCTACCGCTCCTCGACCAAGCTTTGTTTGGATATGGATTCGTTCGGGCAAAGGCGGATCGGTCTTTATGAAAGAGCCTCGAAGGCGGTGGTCGACATCCCGGACTGTCCAGTGCATCACCCCGAGGTCAACAAGCTCGTGATGAAGCTGCTGGGGGGCAACGCACTTCTGCCGGCGCCCTTCTATGGCCACGCGAAGCGGCCCTTTCAACCGGGCTGCCTCAAATTCGTGACCGTCCGCGTCAACAGCGCCAGCGGCATGGCCGGCGTGGTCCTTTCGCACACGGGCGTCGACCGCCAGGTGTTGGCCGACTGGGCGGCGAAGCTCGACACGCGCCGCATCTCCCTCTACGAGTGCCGCCTGCGCAAAGACGACGACGACCAGGTTCTGAACGACGACGTCCGCCACCTCGCGGGCCCGAAGACGTTCGCCGTGATGATTCACGGCACCGAATTTCAGCTGTCGCCTGCTGCGTTCTTCCAGGCCAACGAAAGCCTGACCGACCAGTTCGTCGGCTCGGCGACCGAAGGCCTGGCAGGCAATCTGCTTCTCGACCTTTACGGCGGCTTCGGCGCTTACAGCGTCGCGGCCGTGAAGAACTTCCGCCGCGCCCTCGTAGTGGACGGCAACCGCCCGGCCATCGAGTCGATCAAGGCAACGGCCGAAGGCCTCGGCCTGACGTCGATCAACGGCGTGACTGCGTCGGTCGAAGATTTTCTGACGAAGCGCATCCGGCCCGAAGAGCGCCGGGAAGTCACGCACGTCATTGTCAATCCGCCACGCCAGGGTTTGTCGGAGACGGTCCGCGAAGCGATCGGCAAAGCGCAGTTTCCGGATCTGAAGGAAGTGGTCTACGTGTCGTGCGACATGACGACGTTAGCCCGGGATCTGGAAGTGCTGACGCGAAAGGGCCGGCTGAGGCTGGTCAGCGTGACGCCGTTCGACATGTTTCCGCAGACGGATCACATTGAGGCTGTGGTGCACCTGCGGGCTTGAGGAGAAGTTAGATACATGTAAGGGCCTCCGGCGTGGCTCACCACCGGCGATCCTCAGATCACCGTCCGGAGCCGCGCCCTCCTGGGCGGCTCCAGACGGCGATCTTCGGATGGCGGGCAATTATTTTGTATTTGGGAAGTGTGGCGCGCGACATCGGTGGCGGGCCAGCAAACCGCCAGCCAACGCATTCGCGTTGGCAAGCGACGTTGCTCTTGGCCCGGCGAGGCGTCCTTCTGCGAAGAAGGACTGGTGCGGTGCGTCGACAAGGCGCCCTTCTTCGAAGAAGGGGCGTTAAAAAGTGCATCGATCATCCGCCCTTCTTCGAAGAAGGGCGAGTGCCGGACATGTCGGGAGCGGCATCGATTCACCTTGACGCGATAACGGGATGGCGAGGTCGGAAGCTAGTATGCCGGAACGCGTCGGACTGAAATTTTCGCGAGAGAATTCGGAATTGCGCGGCAGTCTGTCCAATTCGCGCGTGTCAGCGGCATTGCAGTGTCGCAGCGCGGCCGACGGAGTCATCACGTCGAAAAATCCAGTGTTAGATTGCGTTGAACCAAGGAGGTAACCCATGAATCCTTTCCGTCAAAAAATCGATGAACTGGTGAACAAGGCAAAGCACCTGCATGATCACGAACGCGAAACGTCTCTGGAGTCCGTAGAACTAGTGGGTGAGTTGCTTCGTCGCAATGCGCCGGGCTATCTCCTGGTGTCGACTGAAGATCTCGCCCGACGCGTCGGTCTGACCCCGAACCAGTTTTGGAAACGTGCCCAGGCCGCGCGCGTGCTCGAGCGTTTTCCCGCCTTTAGGGAACAGGTGGTGCAAGGCGACACGTCCGTCACAAGCCTCGCTTTCGTCGCCCCGCGAATCACGGAGGCGAACTCGCGCGTCTTTCTGAAAGAGATCCGCGGCAAAAGCAGCCGTCAGGTCCAGGAAATTGTCGGCAAGGTCGACTTTTCCGGTAGGTCTCTCCTTACCGGAGCGCGCCGCCAGGTCGATGATTCCTTGACTCGCGCCATGGACGTCGCCGCTTCGTGCGGTCGCCGCTTGACCCGTGACGCTTTGCTGAGCGAGGCGTTGGGGATGTGGCTTGATGAGTGGGAAGACCGTCCTTCTTCGAAGAAGGAGACCTGACCCGTCCCATCCCCCGACCCTTCTTCGAAGAAGGACGCCCGCCGGGCCAAGAGCAACGTCGCTTGCCAACGCGAAAGCGTTGGCTGGCGGTTTGCTGGCCCGCCCCCGCCGGAGGCCCCTCCATCTAACCAATCAAATCCCCGTTTAAAACGCCCAACCAAGATAAAACCGCGCCAGGTGCACGCTGCTCCCACCCATCGTGTTCTTGATGCTCTCTTCCTCATCCTTCTTGTCGTCGTCGTCCACCGAGCTGCTCGACCCAAACGAGGACGACGTCGACAACGCCAGGAAGTAGCCGACCCAGTCGCAACCCAACGTGAATCCGCTCCATTGCCACTGGTTACCCACATGCAACGACAGACCCGTGTTCGATACCGATCCGTTCAGCGATTCAGTTCCCGTGCCGGTGGACGACGTCAGAACGCTGTACTTCACCTTCCAGCTTTCGTTGGCCAGGCCGCCGTCGACGTAGAAGCTGTTGCCGATGAACCATTTTGCTTTCGCTTCGATGACGGTCTTGTCGGCTTCGAAGTCGAGGACTTTGGCTCCGCCCGTTGCGTAGGCGACATCGGCCGTCAGATCCGGCGAGATGAAATAGCCCGCTCGGACCCCGGAGACCGGCATCAGCGTGAAACCGATGGCTTCGATCATGACGCTCGCAGTCTTGTCTTTGCGGTTGGCGGCGCTTTCCTGGGCTAGCGCCGGGGCGGCAGAGAGAGTGGTCAGAGTCAGGGCGGCGGTGAAGAGAATCTTGTACATGGTGTCTCCTTGGCGCGGGAATTGCGCGTTCCGGGACATCAAAACACAAAGAGCACGGCGCCTGAACGGACTAGGGACCCCTCGGGCCCCATAGTGTTCGGCGGTGTTCGGGGTGGGCAAAGT
>JAYVBB010000476.1:0-3417 GCA_043750715.1 Pseudomonadota bacterium
GCGGTCGCCTTTATCCCCTTTGTCGCCCTTCATTCCCGGCAAGCCGTCGGCTCCGTTCGTGCCGTTCGTGCCGTTCGTGCCGTTCGTACCGTTGGTGCCGGCGAGGCCCTGCTCGCCTTTGTCGCCTTTGTCACCCTTAACGCCGGCATCGCCCTTGTCGCCCTTGTCCCCTTTGTCGCCCTTCACGCCCGGTAGCCCGTCGACACCATTGGCTCCTGCCAACCCTGGTTCGCCCGGCGCGCCCGGCGCACCCGGCAAGCCAGGGAGACCGTTCGTGCCGTTGGTGCCGTTGACGCCGTCGCGACCGGGAGCACCGGCGACGCCGGGCGTTCCCTGGGGACCAGCAGGTCCCATCGGACCCAGCGGGCCTTGCGGACCGACCGAGCCTTTCAGGTCTTCGTACAACGAAACGATCTGCGAGTGCGATGCGCACGCCAGCTTCACGCCAAGCTGCGCCGCGGGGCGGGTCGCCACCGAGTCGGGAATCGGCACGCTTTTTCCGAGGACAGCGTCGAGGCGGCAATCGTTGTGCAGCACGCCGCTAATGCGCTCGGAGCCCCATACCTGCTGGCCGCTTTGCATGTCGACGAGGCTGACCGTGTACTCTTCGTAGCTGGAGCAGATCCGGCTCGAGCCCTTGCACGCGCAGTTGAATTCCAAATGGACGACCGCTTTGCCGCCGTCGAGGTTGAGCACAGGCCGCGTCGGCGTCTGCTCGCCGATGCGGGGCTCGAAGTCGTCGATCTTGCCGTTGCGGTTGACGTCGAGGCCGATCACCAGCGGCGCGGCTTTCGCCTCCTCCGGCACGTCGTCTTTGTTGATTTGGATGACGCCCCGCGTGCGCATCTCGGCGCCGACGCGCTCGCTCTTCAACGCGGAAAAATCCACCGGCACGTCGAGGCGTTTCCCATCGACCAGCGGCAAGGCGATCGCGGCGAGCTCTTCCGCTCCACCTTCGCCGAGGGTCAGGTCGACCGGATACTGCCATGCCCGCGCTCCCGCGAAAGCGCTCGTCGCGAGAGGGAGTGTCACGATAGACGCGATCAGCAGTCCGATACGCATGGCTTCTCCAAAATGCCGGGTTATTCCTATATTTTGCCACGGTTCGGGGCGGCACCCTACGTGGCGCCGGATGAGGCAGGTTTGGCAATGCCGAAAAAGCCGCAAAAAAGACGAGGCCGGCGCCTCCCTAGGGGTGCGCCGGCCGAGTGTTTAGGTACTAACGGGTTCAGTCGATCTTGGTGAATTTCACGTTGAACGAGCTGAGCTTGTCGCCCGACTCTTCACCCTGGCAGTCGCCGTAAATGTGCTCGGAGTTCGTGAACGCGCCGAACATCAGATCGGACGAGCCCGTGAACTCGATCGCCGTCGAGTGGTCGTGCGAGCATCCGCCGGTCGGGCTGCCGCCGCCGCCGTGGTCGCGGAAGCTGTAACCGCTGCCGTTCGACACGAGCTCGGAGATCGCGTAGTAGCCTTTAAGGTTGCGCGCCGGATTGTCTTCGTCGCCGCCCTGGTCGCTGCGCGCTTCGCAGCCGGTGCCCGGAGTGAACGTGCCGACCGAGACCTGGCTGAACGTGATGCCTTCCGTAGCGATCTTCTCTTGCATGGCTGCTTCCATGTCGACGGAACCGCACGCGGTGAACGTCGGGCCGTCCTGCCACACGCCCATGCCGATGACGTCTTTGTCTTCCTGTGTGCCTTTGAGGATGCGCAGGTAGACGGTCATGGGCTGGCCGCCGCCGTCGGCGAGGTCATTCTGGCAAGCAGCGAAGGATTCCGCGTTGCCGTTGTCCTGGCATTCCATCTGAAAGGTATGGTTATGCAGCTGATCGACGTCGATCGACGTGCCGGCCGTAGAAGTCACGTTGGCGAACGCCGAAGCGGGAATCGACACGGTGCCGTCTGCGCCGATGACGAGGTCTCCGAGGTCGACCGAGCCAGACAGCCCGAGCGAGGTCGAGCCGCCGCCGAAGCCGCCTTCCGCCACGATGACGAACTGGGCGACCGGCAGGTTCGTAGTCTTGTCGTTGACGAAGCAGCCGAAGTTGACGTTCTTGGGCATGCCGACGCTGAAGGCGCCGTCGGCGCCAAAGTCGCTGGTTCCCGAGCGCGGCGTTTCTTCGAACGTCACGCAGAAGAGTTTCAGTTGGTCGATGGTCGGCGCCAGAGCCAGCGCCGTGCCGACCGAAAGTTTGCCGGCCACGGTCACGGTGTCCGTGGACCCACCGCCGCCGTTGCCGCCGGGGGCGTTCGGGTCGGTTTCTTCTTCATCGTCGCCTTTGTCTTTCTTGCCGCATCCCGTGACGGAAAGCGCCAGAGCGAGGCCGCAGACTGCGAGAACCTTCTTGGTGAACAGACGCATGGGAACACATCCTCCCTATTTGGTGGCAGACAGGAAGGTCTCGGCCGAATCCTCCCATTCGCTGAGCCGACAGCCATCTTTATAAGTTAATTCAACTAGATACATCCCAATAGAGGGGTGCCGCGAAGGGCAACGTCAGACCCGCCGGCAAAGTATAAGGCTCGGCAAGGTAGCTTTCCGTCGTGCCGATCGCGTTTTCGACGCACTGGCCCCCGATCGTGCCGTAGGACTGCATCAGCTTGGCGCCCTGATTCGCTGCGTTGCGGTCCGCGACCCAGGTCTTGCCGCTGGCATCTTCCAACACCAGATTGAGCCAGCGCTTGTCGTAAACGTAGCAGGCGCCCGTGCAGTCGTTCGCTTCGTACAGGCAAGTGAAGTCGAGCAGCGGCACGAGCTCGCCCGTTTCACGATCGATCATCGCGTAACGGTGGTCGCTCAGAACAACGTGCGCCACCGAGCCGGCGTCGTCGTGGAGTTTGACGCCGATTTGCTGGTTTTCCACGTCGAAAAGCACGACGCCGCCGATCGGTCCTACCGGTCCGGGGAGACCCGGCTGACCCGGTTCGCCCGGTTGGGGAGGCAACGGCTGGGGCGAGGATCCCGTCGACGTTCCCGGCTGCTTTCCCGCGACGGGCACGCCGTCGGAGGTGCCGCCCGCTTCGCGCCCGGTGTCGCCGACTCCGGGCGCCACCGGAACATACGCCGGGCCGTCGTCGTCATCGTCGTTGTCGTCTTTCTTGTGACGACCGCACGACACGATCGCTAAACCGAGAACGAGAACGAGGAGCCGGCGCATAAAAAAAGCCTCCAGTGCGAACACTAGGGGCTTCGGTAAATGTAACAAATTCTTTAGACCATTCTCGGGCCTTACCCCAATCCTGGGATTTAAGGTCCGAGATCCAGGGCCTTAGCCGGCGCCCGGGCGGACGACGACGGCCGAGAGGATTTTCACGTCGGCGGCCGGAACGTCCTGCATGCCGCCGCGGACGCCCGTTTTGACCTTGCTCCTGCTTTATATCGTCTTAGACCAACAGCTATCGCCTGACCTGTACTGA
>JAYVBB010000477.1:0-11682 GCA_043750715.1 Pseudomonadota bacterium
TCCCTGGCGTTTCGCTTTGCTGCCGCTTGGCATGCGCGGTGCAAAGTAAGACTCGGCCCGGACGCGAGTCCCGGCAACAGGAGGACGACATGAAATCCAGCAGTCAAGCCCAGCAGAAGCTCATCGTCGAACCGGAAGTGCGCGGAGGATCCGTCACCGAAGTCGCCTACCGTAACGGCGCGGTGAAGACCGAGCGCGCCTCGAGCTACATCGAAAAGGTTTTGAGCGGTTTACGTTACGACAAAAACCTCGTCTATCTCGCCGCCCGTCTGCAGAATTACTCCGACCTGACGGAAGCGCGCATGATGAGTCTTTCGCAAGCGATCATCGAGAGGGACCACAACTCCGCTGCGGAGCTGGCCCAAGCTCTCACGGATTCGACCGGTAAACTCGGCGCCATCCGCATGATGAAGCTCTGCATCGCTCTGCAAATGCTGGCTCGCCGCGGCCTCACCGAGAAATCGAAGACCGTCTTCCAAGAGCTCGAAACCGAGTACGAAAGGTTTAAGCAAACTCTTATCTCCGCTGTCGGATGATAGAAGTCGATACTCCCCCCTGAGCCTGCCCTTCCCCGTCACCGCTGCTACTTATTCCTCTAGCTTCCTCAGAGCCCCGCAAGGGGCTTTTTCTTTGCCATTTTTTAGGCGCTGCCCAGGCGTTTGACAGGGAATGCCTGCTGACGAGCCCCTGTTTTTAGGCACTTAGCGCCCTGGCTGGCTGGTCCGGAACTTGTACATTGCGCATCGCTCGAAGAAAGATCCGCGGCGCGATAGGGAACGTTGCGTTGCGGAAAGTTGAACCAGGCGAGGTGGCGTTAGGGACGATGCCGCCTCAATCTTCCCTGCGGAAACGGATGTTGAACATGAAGCTGCCCAACCCTCGCCAAACGCTGATTCTCGCCTTCTCGCTCGCCGCCCTCACGGGTTGCTTCAAACAGCAGAAGGCCCCCCAAGCTCCCGCGCGCAAAGGCGCGCAGTCGAGCGACCAATGCGGCAGGAAGTCGGCCGACTCGTCGCCGGCCCCGTCGAGCGGGTCTTACGGGGGCGGCGGTGGCGCTTATCTCGCCGGCGTCAAAGGCACCTGGCAGGAAGTCAAAACGCTGCTCGAGCGCGACTGCACCAGCTGCCACCCGACCTACACCGATTACGAGACCTCGAAGCTGCTGGCCGACAAGTTCGTCAAGACCACCGACGACGGCACGATGCCGAAAAACGGTGAACGTCTGGCCCTCGACGACCGCACCGTCTACATTCTTTGGGCCAACAATGGCGCGCCGAACGACGGCGAGGCGGGCACCGGCGGTTCGACGGGTAGCGGCACCGCGACGACCACCAACACCGCGACTGGCACGGGCGACGAAGTCGCTCCGACCGAAGACGTCGAGCCTACGGACGACGAAGCCGAAGTCCCGGAACCGGGCCCCTGCACTTGATCGTTGCTTGAGCCGGAAGGACCCGCGTAACATAGCTAGACATACGCGGGAGTTCCTCATGCTTCGTCGAGTCTCGTTCCTCTGCTCGCTTTTCGCCGGTTTCGCGGCGCTCTCAGGCTGCGTGACCAACGACGGCACGGAAAACGAGATCGCCAGCCTCGAAGACCAGCCCGACATCCCGAAGACGATCGCCACGGTAAATGACTGGGACGGCCTGGACAAAGACGCCCGTGTCGCGGTTCTCGAGCGGGAATACGGGAAATTCCCCAACCTGAAGCTGACCGAGCGCTATACCCCCGAAGCCCTCAGCGACCCGCAGCAGAAGGCCTTCGCGCAAAGAATGGCGTCCCACATGCGGGCCAAGGGCAACATGACGGTCGAGGACCAGAGCCACGCCCGGATCGGCGAAACGAGGGTGTACGCCCGCGTTCTCCTCCTCGACGGCAAGACGATCCTCGGAGGCTCGGTGCAGTTCGTCCAGCAGGGCTGCGACATGCCTGACGAGAGCGTCCCGACCTTCAAATCCAAGACCGAGGCGGACAACGCCAGCTGCGAATCAGCGCCTGATACGACCTGGACGGCTTACGGGACCTTCAACCATGACGGCGTTCCCATCGAGAGCGGCGACTTCATGGAATGGGGATCACTGTAAAATTTCGCGGCTCTTCGCAATTTCCCAAGCCAGGCTTTGGCTTAGCGGAAAAATTTCCTTAATCGCGCACCAAGGACCACCGACAAGCCCCACATGGATTAAGCCTTTGTGGGGCATGGATGCTGTTTCCGACGGTCGAATTCGCGATCTTCTTCCTGGTCGTCTTCCTGGCGAGCTGGGCGGCCCGGCCGTGGCCGACGGTAAACAAGCTCGTCCTGCTCGCCGCCAGCTACTTCTTCTACGGCTGGTGGGACTGGCGCTTCATGCTGCTCCTCGTCGAGTGCTCGGTGATCAACTACGTGTTGGCACTGTGGCTCGAGATGGAGACGACCGAGAAGCGACGCAAAGCCGTGCTCGCCTGCACCATCGTGTTCAACCTGGGCGTGCTCGCCTACTTCAAATACTCGGGCTTCTTCCTGTCATCGCTCAGCGACCTGCTGATGGCGCTCGGCTTCGAGCGCGACATGAAGATCATGGAAGTGCTGCTGCCCGTGGGCGTGTCGTTCTATACGTTCCAGGGCATCAGTTACGTGATGGACGTCTACCGAAAAGAGATCAAGGCGGTCCGTTCGCCCATCGACATGCTGCTCTTCAAGTCGTTCTTCCCGCAGCTGGTCGCCGGTCCGATCGTCCGCGCCAGCGAATTCCTGCCGCAGCTGGCGAAGCCAGTCGACGCGGCCAACATCAAAGCGACGCGGGCGTTCCTGCTGATCGCCCTCGGCCTGTTCAAGAAAGTCGTCATCGCGCATTACCTCGCGGTCGAGCTCGTCAATCCCGTTTTCGAATCACCGTCGACCTATTCAACCGTCGACCTGCTGTTCGGCGTCTACGGCTACGCGGTGCAGATCTACTGCGACTTCAGTGCCTATAGCGACATCGCGATCGGCGTGGCGCTGCTCTTCGGGTACTCCTTTCCGCGTAATTTCAACCAGCCTTACCGAGCGCTGTCGCTCCAGGATTTCTGGCGCCGCTGGCACATGTCCCTCTCGGGCTTTCTCCGCGACTACCTCTACATTCCGCTTGGCGGTTCGCGCGGCGGGAAAGTCGCGACCTACCGGAACCTCTTCCTGACGATGGTGCTCGGCGGGCTTTGGCACGGCGCGGCCTGGAACTTCGTCATCTGGGGCGTGCTCCACGGCGGCGGCCTCTGCATCGAGCGGCTCGTGAAAGAAAAAGGATTTTTCCTGCCCATGACCGCCTTCGGCAGAGCGGCCCGCGTCTTCCTGACGTTCCACTTTGTCTGCCTGACCTGGATCTTCTTCAACGCCGACGGCTTCGCTACGGCGGCAGAATACATTCTGACCACGATCAAGGGCGGCAAGGCGGCTCACGTCCTGACGCCGTTCACGCTGGCGCTGCTCTGCCTGGGCTTCCTCGGGCAGTTCCTACCCGAGGATATGCTCGACCGGATGGAGCAAGGCGTGGCGCGCGTGCCACTGGTCGCCCAGGCGACGGTGCTCGCGATGATCGTCGTCACGATCGGTGCCATCGGGCCGGGAACTCTGGCTCCTTTCATCTATTTCAAGTTCTGAGAACCATGAACCCGCAAATGCCAAAATCTCCTCCTCCCAAGACGACCCACCGGGCCGGGAGCGTGATTTTGTCGGTTCTGGTCTTCTACTCCGTCCTCTTCCTTTTCGACGCCCGGGGCATCTACAACTGGACGGCGAAGCTACCCGTGTCGACGGCGACCAAGACGATGCGGGCCGCCGCCAAGACTCACTGGAAGAAGATGGCGCGCTGGGGCTTCGAGGAGCCGGGCTACACTCTCGAAACGCTCTCGCTCGACGTCCAGGAAGCCCATCCTCTGCTTTACCCGAAAAAGTACGCCGAACTCGAACGACGCAAGCGCGCCAAGCAGCTCGCCCGCGCCAAGAAGCCCGTCATGGTCAAAGAGTTGCTCGAACCCGACGAGGTGCCGGACGAGGCGCCTGGACCGAAAGTTCTGGTCCTCGGCGACTCGATCATGATGACGGTCGGACCGGTGATCAAGAAAGACATCACGACCCAACTCTCCGGCGCGGCCGTAGTCAAAGCGAAGCTCGCGACCGGCCTCGCCCGGCCTGACGTTTTCAATTGGGTGAAAGAGCTCCGGCGGATGACCGCCGAGCACCACTACAACTACGCGGTGCTGATGCTAGGCACCAACGACAGCCAGGACTTCGTCGAAAACGGCGAGATCCTGACCTACGGCACGAGCGGCTGGGTGAAAGCTTACAACCAGCGCCTAGACGACCTGATGGGCGCGGCCTGCGCCGCCGCCGACAAGGCGTTCTGGATCGGGCTGCCGCCGATGCGCAGCGAAGCGTTCAACCGCAAGGCGGTGCGCATCAACAGCTGGGCGAAGAAGCAGGCCGAGAAGCACGACTGCGTCCAATACGTATCGTCCGACAAGATCATCGGCGATCCGAAAGGTCGCTACGCGACCTACGTCAAAGTCGACGACAAGATGGAAAAGGTGCGGATGGTGGACGGCATCCACGTCACAGCCCGCGGCGGCAGCATCCTGTCTTCGAGTCTCTTGGGGATGATGACGCCGAAAGTCGCGGCGCCGTTGGCGCACTGAACGCGGTCCGCGCTGCGCATGCACTGAAAGCGGTCCGCGCTTCGCGCTAAGCATTCCGCGGGTTACCCTTAACGGCGCTTCGCGCCTGGGTTCCCGACGCTCGCCGAGGCGGCTCGCTACTGCGACAACTTCTCCTCGAGGGCGTCGGCCCAGATCTCGTAGCCGGACCGCGTCAGGTGCAGGTAGTCGAACATGATCTTTTTCGAGATCCAACCGTCGGCGCCGACGAAGCGGTCGCCGAAGTCGAAGTACTCGATGCGCTCGCCGTCGGCCAGACGTGCGATGCGGAGGTTGGCCAGCCGGACTTTGGCGCGGCGATGATCGGTGGCTTCGCGGCCCGTGGGAAAGAGGCCTTGTACGATGATGCGGGTCTTCGGCGAGCGGGTCTGGATTTCGGCGATGATCTGGCGGAGGCCGTCGGCGATGGCGTCGGGATTCGAGACCCGGAGGTTGTTGATGCCGCCCATCAGGACGACGACTTTCGGGCGGGCTTTGTCGAGCAGGCCGTGCTGGAGGCGCCACAGGATGTGCTCGACCCGGTCGGAAGCGATGCCGGCGTTTAGGACGCGCTGGTTCGGGAAATGTTTGTCCCAGATCTTCTTGTGGAATTCCCAGCCCTGGGTGATCGAGTCACCGAGGAGCATGACGTCGTAGGCGCCTCGTTTGGCTTCCGCGACGATCTTGTTGTGACGGCGCACCCATTGCGGTTCGCTCGAGCGCGACTCGGCATGAGCCAGACGCGGCGTGTAGACGACCGTCTGGCTCAGGATCGGTGCCACCATGGTCGGGGCGACCCGGGCTTCCGTGCGGGCCGAGACGACGGCCAGGCAGGCGACGCTCGCCATGGCGAGCTGACAATAATGTTCCCAACGGTGGAGACTCAACCAACCCAACATCTTCAACCTCGACGGCAACGCAGCATGGCACTCAGCAGGAGCAACGACAGTCCACGGCGGCCTTTGCAAGACTTCCGTGCCGGCCTATGCTTCGCCAAATCGCGGACTTACCCCCGGCACTGTGTAAGTCCCTTAGCCTACTGCCCAATTTTTTGACGGCTAAAGCTCTGGGAGAACTGGTCGATACCCTCTAAAGAACGACCTTTTTCCTGTGAGTATGCCCCTTTGACCAACCGGCTGACGAAGCAGATGCAGAGACTCGTGGCAACGCTGTGTGCGGCCCTCGGAGGGGCTTTTCCGGCGATTTCAGAGGCATTTGCCGACAACTCCGAGCAGGCCGAGCTCGAGGACTACTACCTGGAAGACGTCCAAGCCAACGGCTCCCTCTACAAGACCTCGCCCGTCACCCACATCGTCCCGACCGCCAAGGAAATCACCTTCGCGTTGGACGCGAAGCGGATCGACCTGAAGCTCGACGGCGACGGCATCGAAGACCGCCGCGGCGGCAGAAACGACTCCGAGATCGACCTCGAGGGTTACACCTTCACGCCTTACGTCGCCATCTCGCTGAAGCGCATCGGCCTCGGCTTCTCGGCGGAAGCCGGCAAGAAGAACTACACCTACAAGGACGGCAACTCATACTCACAGCAGAAATCCGAGCTCGACTACCGCGCGATCGGCATCTACGCATACATCATCCCGTTCGACAACACGCCCAACTGGCTGACGACGTCGATCGTGCTCGGGGCGAAGAGCTTCACCGCCACGCAAAAAGTCAGCAACATGGTGGAAGGCAGCCCCGCCGGCCGCGACTACCAGACGTACCACTACACGACGATGAGCTACCTCGCCGGCACGCTGCTCGACTTCCACTTCATGAAGCGCTTCTCCGTCGTGCCGTGGCTCGACTATACGTTCACGAACATCAGCCAGATCGACGCCGCGGCTAAAGACAAGAAGAACGCCGGCTCCAACGGCTACTACCTGTCGCGCGAAGGCGAGATCTTCTGGCGCGCCCGCCCGCAGACGGAATACGGCATCGACCTCGTCTGCCGCTTCGACCTCTTGAGCGTTCACTTGGGCGACTTCCTCGCGCCGCTCGCTTACCAAGAGGACGACTCGGTCATCAAGGACCATTCGGTCCAATTGAGCGTGTCGGCGGAGATGAAGGGCGACTAGCTCTTTGCACGAAAATTTCACATTCCGACCACGGCCGTTGCATGGGGGTCGCGGATGATTGCGAAGTCGTTTTGGGACGCTTCGCTTGAAGGCAACTTTGATCAGCGCGTCCCGAATCCTCGGGCTCGGGAGCCTGGCGGTGATTCTGATGAGCGGGGCACCAAGACGCGGGAGGCTGACGGCAAAACCCCTCTCGGGCAATACGCCCTCGCGGCTCCCCGGCGTTCGCCGGGGTTCGGGACCTTCATCCTGATCGGTTATCCGACGGTGGCGCAGGTTTCCGGAGGCTATACCGGCAGCGCCGTCGGCGTGCACGGACCGAAGCGCATGCGCTACCCCTGGCTCGGATTCTTCGCTTCGTTCGTCGATTGGACCGCGGGATGTGTGGCACTCGGGTCGGACGAGGAAGTCGATCGCATTGCGGCGTGGGTGAAGGCGCATCCGAATGCGCAGGTCGTCCTCCGGTAAAGTATCGGCTCCTTAGGGCGGCCTTAACTCGACGATGAGACGCTAAACTAATCCATGGAGGTGCACATGAACGCTCTCGCTGCGACTCTTTCGACTCTTTTCCTCTCGGTCCTAGGTCAGCACGTCAACTTCGAACCCGGCACCCACGACATCGACGAAAAGATTTCCGACGTGGATCACATGGCCGAATGGATCGGCACCTATGCCGCGGACACGCCGGTCATGGTCACGGGATATGCCTGCGAAGAGGACAAGCTCCTCAACACGACGGAAGACGACCTCCTGGAGCTCGCCGACGCCCGGGCGATCAAGCTCCGGCAGGAGCTGATTCTCCGGGGCATCGACGCCACCCGCATTTCGACGATCGCTTACGGGCTGATGTCGAGTCCCGGAGTTTGGTACTGCCAGGCGACGGCGAGGGTCGACCCCGACTGACTAGCGGTCGAGCTCCGCCACGACTTCCTTGTCGGTGACGCGCGAGCGAATCTCGCGGCGAAGCATGATGAGCGCCTCGTCGGATCCTGCTTGCGTCACTTCACGAAGGCGCGCGGCGTAGGCCAGCTGGACATCCCGCGCCATTTTCGAAAACGCGGTTGCGAGGTCCGGCGACTGCTTGGCGGCCATTTTGCTCAGCACGTCGACCGCGCGAGTCGCCAAGCCCTTGTTCGAAGCCACCGCGAAAAGAAAGAGGTGTCCGAGGTTCGGATGGTTCAGCGGCGGCGGGTAGTTAGCGAGGTAAGCCAGCACATCCTTGCAGACGCCAGGGTCCACGTTCTTCATTTCTCCGGAACTCAGCTCCTCGAAGCTCGCCTTGGCGAGATAGGACAGAGCATCGTCCCGCGCGTGCTCGGGATCCACGACGAGCATCGCCCTGAGGAACTCCGGCCGCTGCAAGACGGCGAAGCCTTTGCGGAGAAACGTGTACGATTCGGGAACTAGGTTAGCTTGGACTGCTTCCGCGACCTGCGCTGTGGCGAGCCCGTCGAGATCCGCTTTGCCGAGAGCGGAAGTCAGACGAAGACCGATGCTCTTCGCCATCGCTGGGGAAGGACGGGTCCGGGCCAGCTGCCATGCGCGCGCTTTCGTAGCGAGGCGATTCTGGGTCACGAGCTGAGCGAAGATTTCCGGAGCGTCGCCGTCGGGGCACGCGAGGTAAAACCCCATGGCGCGCTTTAGGGCTTCTTCAGTGAAGTCCTCGCTCGCACGGAAGTAGTTGCGGAGGAGCGGCACCACGGACGGGCAGTCCGGCTCGAGCTCGCGCCCTTCTAGAACCGCCGCGGCGAGCGCCGCTTCATCCGACGGCGTCTCGACGGCTTTGGGCTCAGAAGCCGGAGCGGCCTTGAAGGTTTGGCACGAAAGAGCGACTGCCGTGATGATTCCGACGACAGAAAGCGACGCAAGCAACCGGACCCGAACCGCGCGCGGCTTGAGAGGGTTCATGTGGTAGGGGTATCTCCGGCTGGGCGGAAACCAGCAGCGTGGGGGGGCGAACTCGTGAATCCATTTTGTCATGACCCCCTTTAGCCAGCAAGATTGCCACCTGTATCCTTTAAGGACTCAGGCTGAACCTCTGCCCACTTGCTGATCACGCGCTGCAAGCGCTCGAGCGACATCGGCTTCGTGATGTAGTCGTTCATTCCAGCCGCAAGGCACCGATCCCGATCACCTTTGAAGGCGTTCGCAGTCATCGCCACGATCGGCGTCTCACGCCCCTTGCTTCTCCCGGCGCGAATGACCCGGGTCGCTTCGAAGCCGTCCATTTCCGGCATCTGACAGTCCATGAACACCAGGTCGAAGCTTTCGTGCGCGAGACTATCCAGGGCCTCCCGGCCGTTGTTGGCGGTCTCGGCGTGCAAGCCGAGGCGGGCGAGCATCTGCACCGCCACCATCTGGTTCATCGGGCTGTCGTCGACGACCAGCACGGAAAGCTTCCTGCCGTAGCGGTGAACCAGTCGACCGAGAGGTGCTCGCACCTGTTTGTCGTCCAGAGCTGTTTGCGCCGGATCGTCGTTCAAGACTTGGGTAAGCACGCGGTCGAGCTTCGACTGCATCAACGGTTTGTTCAGCGCGACGACGTTCGGCGATTCGATCAGATCGACGAATGCGCCCTCCCCCTGGAGGGGCAGCAGAAGCACCACGCGAAGCGACTGGAGCTTCGCATCGGCGACGGCCCTGCGCAGCGCATCGACGTCGCCCGCGTCGGGGCTTGCCAGGTCGACGACCAAGACGCGGTCATTGCAGGCGTCCTCGCTGGCCGAGAACTTCGCAATGGCCTCCCGAACAGACGGGCTGACGGAAGCCGTCAAACCTTCGGCGCTGATTTGGGAGCGGTAGATCTCCGCGGCCTTGGCGTTCCCGGCGACGATGGTCGCGCGGAAAGGGCGATTCGTCTCGACGGCAGGGGTCGAGGGCTTGGAGCTAAGGGCGAGCTGAGCCGTGAACCAGAACGTGCTGCCTTCCCCCGGTACGCTTTCGCAGCCGATGGTGCCGCCCATCAACTCGGCGAGCTTCAGGCTGATGGCGAGTCCGAGCCCGGTGCCACCGTACTTCCGCGTCGTGGAGCTGTCGGCTTGGCTGAAGGGACGGAACAGCCGGCTTTGCTCCGCCGGAGTCATGCCGATTCCGGTGTCCGAGATCTCGAAGCGCAACTTCGCTGGTGCGCCGTCGACTTCGGCTTTGACGCGGACGACGATCTCGCCCTTCGCGGTGAACTTGACCGCGTTACCGACCAGGTTCAAAAGTACCTGCTGCAACCGGGTGGCATCGCCGACCAGGCGTCGCGGTACGTTCGCCTCGATGTCGCAGAGGAGCTCGACGCCCTTGGCCTGAGCTTTGACGGCCAGCATCTCGCAGATGCCTTCGACTGTTGGCAAGAGGTCGAACTCCGCCGACTCAAGCTCGAGCTTCTCGGCTTCGATCTTGGAGAAGTCGAGGATCTCGTTGACGATCGTCAAAAGCGTCTCGCCGCTCGACTGAATGCGCTCGACGAATTCCCGCTGCTGCGTCGATAGCTTGGTCTCGGCCAAGAGCTCGGTCATGCCGACGACGCCATTCATGGGTGTCCGGATCTCATGACTCATGTTCGCCAGAAAGTCGCTCTTGGCGCGGTTGGCGTCTTCGGCGTCTTTTTTTGCGGCCTCGAGCTCGGTCGTGAAGGAATCGAGACGCCTGGCCATCGAGTTGAGAGACATGGCGAGCATGCCGATCTCGTCCATCGGATTCGGGTCGACGTTGACCTTGAGGTCCCCGGCCGCGAGACGCCGCGCCATGCCGCTCAGCGTCTTCAGGCGCTTGCGCACGCCGACGAGGAGGACCAAGCCGACCGACGTCGAGAACGCGATGCATGCCGCGCTGAGCGAGAACAAGAGAACCACCCCGCGATTGTAGGTGCTGGCGCTCCGTGCTTTCTCCTCGGCAAGGGCCAGGTCGTTCGCCGAAACCAGCGCGGCGATCAGGTCTTCCGTTTCTTTCACCATGAGCGCGCCTTTGGAGCGTACCTCGAGGAGCGACACGCCGCCGGAGTTGCTTTTCGTCGGAAGCCCGATCTTCGCCTGGTAGTCGAGCCAGGAGGTCAGAATTTCACGGAAAGGGCCAAAGTCCGCCACGTCGCCCTTTTGGAGGTTGCTCTCGAGATCTTTCAGACGGACGCTGACTTCCGCCATCATCTCCGCGTACATCAGGGGCTTCGTCGTACCCGGCTGCATCTGAGCGTCGCCGTAGGCATATGAAATGATCGCGCTGTTCCTGCTGTTGATCATAGGCACGAGGAGCTTTCGGAGCTCCGTTCCGATGGCGACGCAGTTGGCGTCGCGAATGTTCGCGTGACTCTTGAGTCGACCAGCACAGACGCTCGTCGCCGCGGTGACCTTTTCGTCGAGTGCCGCAAAACCCAGATCGCCGCCCGCGACCTTCGAATCGGTCTTAAGGTTCCGGTCGAGCTTGATGAGCGCTACCAGTTGGCTTTGGAGACTGAGGTAGGCCGAGAAGTTCGCCGCGATGCGTTCAAGCTTGTCGACGCCGCTCTGGTCGACGAGCTCCTGGAGGTGCGCGGCGCTCTCACCCGCGCTGGCGACGTTGCGGGACAAGCGGTCCTGGTAGCGTTCCAGCTCGACGACGCTCTGCGCCAGAATCAGCGACTTCTCGCTCCGGTCGATGTTAGTCAGGGCTTGGCTCAGCTCGAGGCCGAAGCGCATTCTCTTCGCGACCACGTCGGCGGCGGTCGAGATGCGGCGGTTGATGTCCCGGAGCATGACGATGCCTGCCGCAGCGACGCCGGTCGAAGCAAGAGCGCTTACGACCAGGACGGCGATGATCTTGCCCTTCAGTGTTGCGACGCCTTTGGCTTTGGGCATGTTCAGCTCACGCGAAGATAGGTCTGATTGAGCTCGTCGCAGGCCTGCTGGAACTCCGAGACGAGTGCTTCGTAGAGATCCCTGGCGTTTGAGCCCTGATCCATGACTTCGACCTCGAGGTCGGCACACAGATCGCC
>JAYVBB010000478.1:0-3976 GCA_043750715.1 Pseudomonadota bacterium
AGACGTTTTCCGCGTCGTCGGGGCTCTTCTTTTCCTCGTCGGCGAAGCCCTGGGTCGCGGTCGAATAGTCGTTTTCCTCGTAGGCGCGGTGCGCCTGGCGGAGAGTGGTCGCGTGCGCGGCGGGCGCCCCGAGCGTCATAGCCAGCGCCACCGCGGCGGTTTGCGGCAGGGCGTCGATGACGAAGAACTCGAGGACGAGCAGCAGCAGCGCCGCGGCCAAAAACCACTGAAAGCGGTCGTGCCAAAGCTTCTGGCGGGTCGCTTTGTATTCGTTCTGCGCGACGTTCTGGCGGATGCCTTCCTGATAGATCCGAGGCAAGTCCATGCCGCCGGTAACCGAGCGCACGAACATGCCGCCGGAGTTCAAGGCGATCTTCTGCAGCACGTTTTCGTCGGGCTTGGTCACGACCAGGTTGCCGGCCTGGTCTTTTTTGAAGCCGCCGCCCACTTCGGGGATGGGAGCTCCTTCTTTGCTGCCGATGCCTACGGTGAAGATCTTCACTCCGGCTTTTTGCGCCGCGTCGGCGGCCTTCTCGGCGTTGCCTTCCTGGTCCTCGCCGTCAGTGATCAGGATGATGGCGCGGCCCTCGCTCGTTTCGGGGCTGCCGTCCGTCAGAGCTTTGAGCGATTCGTCGATGGCTTTACCCAGGTCGGTGCCCTGGACGGGGATGAGCTGGGTGTCGAGGAAGTTCAGGAACATCCGGACGGCGCCGTAGTCCTCCGTCAGGGGGCATTGCACGAACGACTGGCCGGCAAAGGCGACGAGCGCCACCCGGTCACCCTTCAGCGTGTCGAGGAGGTCGGCAACCTCCCGCTTGGCGCGCTCGAGCCGGCTCGGATTGATGTCCTCCGCGAGCATGCTCTTGGAGACGTCGACCGCGACTACGATGTCCGACCCGCGTCGTTTGACTTCCTGCCAGTCGAAGCCCCAGCGGGGGCCCGCGTAAGCGATGACTAGTAAAACCAAGGCAGATTCAAGAAGAATGCCTTTGGTTATGGTTCGCGATGTACTGAGACGCACCCCGCCGGAGCGGCCCGAGATCAAGGCCACCCTTTTTTGCCGGCGCTTGGCTCCGAAGCTGAAAAACACCAGGGCGAGCGGGACGACCCAAAGCAGCATCAGACTTTCGGGACGCGCGAATTCCATCAGGGAACCCTCCTAAAGCGCGTCATGCCGACCGCCATCTCGCCGACGAGGGCCAAAATCGCGGCGAGGACGAACACCATGTAACGGTCCTCGTAGCTCGCGAACGTCTGCACGTTGATCTTCGTCTTCTCGAGCTTGTCGATCGTCTCGTAGACTTTTACCAGGGTCTCGGCGTCCTGCGCGCGGAAATACTGGCCGCCCGTCGCGGCGGCGACCTTCTTCAGCAGCTCCTCGTCGATGTCGGCGCGCTGGACCGTCATCCGTCCGCGCACCATCATCGGGACTTCGCCGTCGGTGCCGACGCCGACGGTGTAGAGCTTGACGTTCATGGCTTTGGCGGCCTGCGCGGCGGCTTCGGGATCGAGCCGGCCCGCGGTGTTGCTGCCATCGGTGAGCAGGATCGCGACCTTCGATTTCGCTTCGACGTCTTTCAGGCGGTGCACCGCCGTCCCGATGCCGTCCCCGATCGCCGTCGCGTCGCCCGCCATGCCGATCTGCACGGAGTTGAGAAAACGCAGCAGCACTTCGTGGTCGAGGGTGAGAGGCGCCTGGGTGAAGGCTTCGGTTCCGAAGACGACCATGCCGATGCGGTCGCTCGGGCGCTCGCGGATGAAGTCGGCGATCACCGCTTTGACCACGGCAAGCCGCGTCGGGCGCTCGCCCTTCCACTCGAAGTCTTGCGCTTCCATGCTTCGCGACGTGTCGACGATCAGGACGATATCGAGGCCTTCCGTCTGGCGCTCGGTACGGCTGTTGCCCTTTTCGGGGCGGGCGATCGCCAGCACCACGAGCAAAACGGCCAGCGCCCGCAGCGCGAACGTCGCGTGGCGAAGGCCCCGCCATTTCGAGCGGTGCACGAGCCGCATGACGCCGAGGCTCGCGAAACGGAGCGAAACGCTCCGCCGCTGGTACCACCACCAGAGCAGAGGCAGCAGCAGGACGAGGAGGAGCAGCCAGGGATCAGCCCATCTCAAGGCGCTTGCCTCCCGTTTGCGGCTTTTTCGTCATGCCGGCCGGCAGGCCGCCGAAGGGATCGTCCTCGGCGTGCTTGGGCTTCAGCTCTCCAAGCCAGGCGCCGGCCTGGTCGAGGCTGGCCTGCGCCTCCTCGACTCCGCTCGGCGCCCCGGCGAACTTGATCATGTCGGCGCGCTCGAGGAACGCCAGCACGGCTTCCACGTCCTTCGTCGCGAGCGGCAGGCGTTTACGCAGGGGCTCTCTCAGTTCTTTGAACGTCCGGTCGGTGGCCGGAATTTCGGTGCGGAGCTCGATGCCTTCGCGGACGAGCAGGCTCAGACGGTAGAAAAATTCCTCCTGGGCCTCCGCCCCGAACGGACCCTCGATTTTCAGCTGCCTGAGCCGCTGGGTCAGGTTGACCCACGGGTCGACGCCCTTCGCGAGGCCCGCGCCCTTGCGGTTCATGAGGTAGCGCGCGAGCAACAGCAAGGCGGCCGCGACGGCAATGGCGCCTAGCGCCCACAAAGCATATTCCCACCACGGCGTGTGAAACGGCATCAGGCCGCGAACGTCGTGAGGGAGCTGCATGCCTTGTCCTGGCGCCGGCCCGCTCATCCGCGCCGCCTTTCCCGGCCGCGCAGATACCCCATCAGCGGGGTGGTGACGTTGCCGTCGGTGCGCAGCGTGAAGTGGTCGATGGCGTTTTTCCGGAAGAGGCTTTGCAGCATTTTTTCGCGGCCTAAGGCCGCCTTTGCGTAAGCCGCGAGCACGCCCTTGTCGCTGGTGTCGACGAGGAGCTCTTCGCCCGTCTCGGCATCCTGGAAGGCCACGATGCCGGCGGGCGGCAGCTCCGCTTCCCTTTGGTCGCCGATCCGCACCGCGATGAAATCATGGCGGCGGGCGACGCGTTTCAGCTGTTTTTCGTAGCTTTGCGCCCAAAAGTCCGAGATCAGGAAGCACATGCACTTCCTGTCGGCCATGTTCATCATGTAGTCGAGCGCTCCCGCGATGTCGGTCGACCGACCGGTGCCCCGGTGAGTCAGCACCGACCGGATGATGTTCCAGACGTGGCCGCGGCCCTTTTTCGGCGGAATGAACTGCTCGATGTGGTCGGAGAAAGCGATCAGCCCGACTTTGTCGTTGTTGCGGATGGCGAGGAATGCCAGCACGGCCGCCAGCTCGGCCGCCAGCTCGTGTTTTTGCCGGGCAGCGGTGCCGAAGACGAGCGACGGGCTGACGTCGACCATCAGCATCAGCGTGAGCTCGCGCTCCTCCCGGAGCACTTTCACATGCGGCGTGCTGGTGCGCGCCGTGACGTTCCAATCGATGGTGCGCACGTCGTCGCCCGGGACGTACTCGCGCACTTCGTCGAACTCCATGCCGCGGCCCTTGAAAGCGGACAGGTAGTTGCCCGCCAGGGCGTCGGTCACGAGGTGGCCGGCTCTCAGCTGGATGCCGCGGATCTGTTTTAGGACGTCTTGCGAAAGCACGGCGGTCGCCCTCTCCTCAAGGCACGTCGACGCGTTCGAAGATGCGCCGTATAAGTTCGTCGGACGTGACGTTCTCGGCTTCCGCCTCGTATGTAGGAATGATCCGGTGGCGAAGCACGTCGAGCCCCACGTCCTTGACGTCCTGCGGCGTGACGAAGCTCCGCCCCTGCATGAGCGCGCTGACCCGCGCCGTTTTCTCGAGGCTGATCGACGCCCGGGGCGACGCCCCGACCTGGATCAGACCGGCGAGGTCCTTGAGGCCGAACTCCGCCGGATTCCTCGTCGCGAAGACGAGCTGCACGATGTAGCGGCGGATCTTGTCGGCGACGTGAACCTTGCCGACGAGGTCGCGCATCTTCGTCAGCGTGGGTTTGTCGACGACGCG
>JAYVBB010000479.1:0-3562 GCA_043750715.1 Pseudomonadota bacterium
CGATCTCACTTCCAAAAGGCCCGCTGCCGACTCTGCAGCCGCTTCGGCCGCAGGCCTGGCTGCCAAAGGCCAGCAAAAAGGCCAGCAAACCAAAGCCGCGATTGTCGATGCGGCCCTGGGCCTGGCCACCCAGATCGGGTCGCTACGGGACTGCTGGCAGCTGCTCTGGCGACCTCCGCCCAGGCCGAGGACTTCAAAAGCCTCACCGACCGCTGGAACGCGCTCCTGCAGAAGCACGTGCGAATGAGCGGCGGCGTGAACTACATCGGCATGGACCAGGACCAGGTCGAACTCGACGCGTTCGTCAAAGGGCACGCCGACCTGGACGTTAAGAGCATGGACGACAAGGCGCGCAAGGCCGCTTACATCAATCTCTACAACGCGACGATGGTCGCCAATCTGCTCCGCTACGTGCGGGACAATAAGATCGACGTCAAATCCAAAGTTTTCACGGACCTCAAGATCAACGAGCTGAAAGTGCCCGGAGGCAACATCTGGAACGGCGACTACAAGGTGAAGCTAGCCGGCCACGACGTCAACCTCGACGACATCGAGCACAACCTGATCCGGGGCAACGCCAAGGGCGACCTCGCCGCCTTGAAAGTGAGCGAGCTCGACCCGCGCATCCATGCCGCGGTCAACTGCGCAGCGATCAGCTGCCCGCGCGTCCGCGAGGTCGCCTACCGCGCGGAAAACGTCGACCAGATGCTCGACGAGAATCTGAAGGAGTTCGTTTCGGCGGACTACCAGTTCAGCAAAGCCTCCGATTCACAGATGAAAGCGAACTCGATCGTCTATTGGTATTACGACGACTTCGACGACTTCGGCGAAAGCAAGGCGAAGCTCGGCGGCGCCGGCGACTACCTCGCGGGGTTCGTCCAGCCGACGTCCAAGGACCGGGACTGGAAAGTCCGGCACCTGAAAGAAAACTTCAACGACCGCGGCAAAGTCAGCCTCAAGCTCTCCAGCGCTTTCACCTTCGATTACGATTGGCGGGTCAATGACGTCCGCAACAAGTGAGCGCCCCTTCGAGCAGGTCGCAGCTTCGCTCTCCCGGGGCGGCACGTACGGCCTGACGGGGCTCACCGTGTTGACGGGCGACGGCACGACGCTGAAAAAGGCGGCGCTCGTCGTCGAGCAGGACAAGATCAAGGATCTGGGGCCGACCGACGAGGTGAAGAAGCGCCACGGCGCGGTGACGTTCTACGACGGCAGCCGCTACCTCGCCTGCCCGGGCCTGGTGAACGCGCACGTCCATTGCCCGATGGGGTTCTTCCGGGGCCTCGGTCACGGCCAGGACGAGATGATCGAGACGTTCCTCTTTCCGGCCGAGAAATCACTCACGGAAGAGCTGCTCGAACCCCTGTCCTACTCCTACCTCTATCAAACGCTGCGCTCCGGCGTGACGACCGTCGGCGAGCATTACTATTTCGTCCGGGGCGTCGGCCACGCGATCGACCGGATCGGCATGCGCGGGGTCATCGGCGAGACGATCGCCGACCTCGGCGGGGCCTTTCCCGGCACGGCGGCGTGGGACCAGTGGAAAAAGACCATCGACTCCTGGCCGCATTCCGCCCGCGTCACGCCCTCGGTGGCGCCGCACGCCGCCGATACCGTGTCGCCCAAGCTGTTGAAGGATTTGGCGGCGTTTTCGAAAAGCCGGAAGCTGCCCCTTCACATGCACCTCTCGCAGACCGAGGGCGAGCGGGACCGCGTCGAAAAACGCGAAGGCATGTCACCAGTCGCCTACGCCGACAGCTGCGGCGCGCTGAGCGAACGCACGCTCGCCGTCCACCTCGTTTCGACCGACCTCGCGGACATTTTGCGGCTCAAGGACAAAGGCGTGACGGCGGGCGTCTGCCCGGCCTCGCAAATCATCTATGAGAAGCTGACGCCGCTCGCCGAGCTGCTCCGGACCGGCGTGCCGCTGGCAGTCGGCACCGACTGCGCGGCGAGCAACGACGGCGCGGATCTGCTCGCCGAGCTGAAGCTCCTGGCTCTGCTCGCGCAGGACCGGGGCGTGCCGGCGAGCCTTCGGGAACCGCACGATCTTCTGGCGATGGGCACGGCCAACGGTGCCGCCGCACTCGGCCTCGGAGCCGTGACGGGCAAGCTGGCCAAGGGTTTGAAGGCCGACTTCGTGCTGCTCCGCCGCGACCTCGCAACCGAGCCGATGCCGCGTCCCGACGTGAATCTGATCTTCAGCTTTTCGAGCCGCCACGTCGACCACGTCGTGATCGACGGCAAGGTCGTGCTCGCTTCCGGCCGCTTGACGCAAGTCAGCGAAGACGACCTCACCCGCGAGTACGAGAAAGCCGTCGCCGAGATCTCTCGACGCTTGCAGCGCTAAGCCGTAACGGGCATTATGGCCGTAAGAACAATGGATTCTCCTGCGGAGGCGAGATGAAGCTCTGGACCAGTCTGTGCACGATGGCGCTGTTTTTCCCGGCCGCGGCCGAAGCCGCCGAATTCGGCGCCGTCCGCGCTCTGCAACAAGGTCCGGTGGGTGACAGCCCGCAGTATGCCGACATCGAAAAGGTCGACGGCGAAGCCGTGATCGGCTTCCAGCGCGCCTGGGGCAAATACACGCTGAACGGCGACCCGGAAACGCGCGTCACGACCTCCGACTTCAAGACCCGGATCGCCGCAGGCGGCGGCTGGGCACCGTCCAAGCAGTTCGCGCTGACGGGCTACGTCGACTTCACGCTGGCTCACGACTACGACGAGGAAGCCAAGCGCGCCACTCCGGAAGCGACGCTCGACGCCGGCCAGTATCGCCACGAGCTGGCTCTTTTCGGGGTGTTCAAGAGCTCGCCTCTCGTCATCGGCGGCGGTTTGGGCGTCCTCCTCTTCGGCAGTGAGACCCGCGAGTTCGTCTACGACGACGACAAGTACACGACCAACGTCGGCTCGGCCGCGATGCCGGTGCTGCGCCTTTTCGGCGGTATTTCGACCAAGGAATTCGACGGCACGCTCGGCATCCGCTTCTTCTCGATGGGTGAAGCCGTCGCCGAGACCGAAGACCCGAACAAGAACAAAGAAGAGTATGACGTCGTCCGGAGAAACCCGGCCGAAGTGCACGTCGATACGCGCCTCAAGCTCGGCCAGGCAAAGATCGCCGGCTCGGTCGCTTACGTGCTGACCGGCCAGGCTTCGGAGCAGACCGACGAGTTCTCGATGCGCTATGTGTCGGACGGCGGCACCAAGACGCACCGCACCACAGGCAACGCCCGCCGCAACAAAGACCACCTCGTCGTCGGCGCCGGCGGCAGCTTCAATCCGGTCAAGACGGTCGGCATCCTCGGCGGCCTGACCTGGACGCAGGCGAGCTACGCCAAAGAAGAGTACGCGTCGCTCGAGCACCAGAATTTGGGCGGCATCCGCCTCGACATCGGCACCGACGTGCAGGTGCAGATGTTCCGCGGCTTCTTTCACGCCGGCTACCAGCTCGACCAGACCGCCTCTTACACGCAAAAAAACACCGACCGCAGCTCGACCTACGTCGACGAGACGCAGCGACCCTCGGTCGACGAGGGCGACAAAGTGAAGCTCAGCCAAGGCA
>JAYVBB010000480.1:0-2431 GCA_043750715.1 Pseudomonadota bacterium
GGGATGACGCCGCCGTGCGATCCTATGTATACTTAACTACTGACAAAATTTCCCATTTCGGCGGGACGGTCGTTGGTAGAAGAGGATCATACCGAAGACGCTCCGGCGTCCGACGCTCCGCCGTCCGATGCACCGGCGACGCCGCTCGACGCGCCCTTGCCGCGCAAGCGCTGGTACCGGCGCATCCGGTGGCGGGTTCTGATCGCTCGTATGGTGCTCTGGGGCATCGTCGGCGTAGCCGCCTTGTCGCTGGTGCTTTATACGGCCGTGCGCATCTTCGTCAAAGCCGAGGACATCCGGAATCTCGTGAAGGATCTGGTCGAAGAGCAGACTGGCGGCAAAATGGACATCGGCCAGGCCGAGTTCAACGTCCTCTCCGGCGTGAAGCTCTCCAACGTCCAGTTTTACCCGCCGAAGACGGGCGACACGCGGGGCTTCAAATACGGCGGCGAGATCAACCCCGTGCCGTTGGCGAACTTCGAGGCCCTCGACGTCCGCTACAGCATTCCGAAGCTGTTCGCAGCGAAGATCCACTTGAGGGCGCTGCAACTGATCGGGCCCGAGTTTCACCTGAAGCAGACCGACGGGGTCTTCAACTTCGACAGCATCCTTGCCTATCGAGCGATCAAATTCCCGCCCGAGCCGGAAGTGCCCGAAGAGAAAACGGCGGAACAGCCCGAGGAACCCGGTAACGCGTTGTTACCTTTCTCGCCTGCCTTGATCTACATGCCGGTCGAGCTCCTGACCCAGAACATCGGGGTCAAGAACCTCCGCATGGACATGATCAAGGAAGAGAAAGGCAAGATCGCCCAGATCCTCATGACGAACGGCCTGTCGTTCGACTGCGGCGTGCACTGGTTCGGCAGAACGAGCAACATCTGGTTCGACATGACGAGTCCGTTCGAACATCCCCTCGAGCTCACCGTTCAGGATGCGACGCGAGACGAGCAGGGCGAGCTCATGGGTGAGCTCAAGCAATCGATTCTCGTCAAGACGGCTCTCGTGCTGCACTTCGCATTCGAAAACCTGCAGCGGATCAACATGGATTTCGCGACGCGGCTGCTCGACGTCCAGACGCCGGTCGCAGGATACCAGGACATCGGCACACTCGTGAAGATGCGGCTCGCCATCGCCGACGACTACAAGAGCATCAACTTCGACACCTTCGACGCGACGCTGGCCGACGCCATCGCCTACGAGTTGCGGGGCAGCGTCGCGATCCCGTCCGGTAACATCGACGTGATCAACCTGAAGTTGCGGCAGAAATTTTCGCTCGACCTGAAAGCGGCCGCGCAACTCGCGAAGCCGTTCGTGCCGGGCTTGACCGCGCAGGGCGAAATCAGCTTCGACGACCTGAAGATCGAGGGCTCGCTCGAGCCGGCGAAGTTCGCGAACATCGACAAGGGCGTGGCGCTTCCCTACGTTTCCGGAGTGATCTGGCTCGAAGACGTCGCAGCCAACTATCCGGGCGTCGGTATCACCATGGAGCCGCTCTCGGGCGACGTCTCGCTCGCCGCAGGACCGTCATTGAACGGCAGCGGCTCGCAGGTCGACCTGGCCGTCAATCTGGACATACCGAAGATCGAGCTCGAGCAGAAGATCTCGCTCGGTACCGTCAAGGCCGGCGTCGAAGGCATGAAGACCAAAGTAACCGTCCGGGCGCTCTGGCCTGAGATGATCGCTCCCATCCTAAAGATCAACGCCGAGGCGGAGCACGTGACGGCGAGCGGTACCGGCATCGCCCCGCTCGACGTGCCGCTTTACGCCGACATCGACGCCGACGGCCGCGCCGACCTCAGCCGGGTCGCCTTCTCGTCCAACATCGAGCTGACCGACCTGCTCGAGTTTTCCGCGATGGCCGACTGCCAGGCTAAGTGCGCGAAGTTCCGCTCCAGCATGAACGGTCGTATGGAGTCCCTCCAGAAGGTCCACTCAATCGCTTTGCCGCTCGGCGGCGTCCTCGGCCTGACCGACGTCATGCCGACGAAGTTGACCGGTGCGGTCGACTTCCAGTTCTCGGCGCGCGGCAGGCTGCCCGATCCGACGGTGACGCCGGTCCCGCAGCTGCTGAAGGAAGCCGACGTCCGCTTCAACGGCCAGTTCAACCTCGCCAAGTTGAACGCCGACGTGCCGCTGATGAACGTGCAGGTGCGGAACTTCGAGACCCGCGTCCTGGCGTAGGGAACCCTGGCCGAGCAGAAAATCGACCTCTCGCAGAAGTTCGAAAGCGTTTCGCTTTCTTTGCCGCCACCTGAGGACTCGAAAGACGAGAAAGCCAAGGGAATGGCCGTGAGCATCAGCCGCTATTCGCTCGAAACGAACGTCACCAACGAGATCGAAGGACCGATCGACCTCGAGAAGATCCTCACGCAGGTCAAAACGAGCGTCGACAGCCGCCTCTACATCGGCAAGGTCGGCGTCGAAGGCGGGC
>JAYVBB010000481.1:0-15528 GCA_043750715.1 Pseudomonadota bacterium
ACCACCACGCCGGAATTCTGGGTGACGGCGTCCAACGGCGAATTCTACACGGACCCCAAGGACCCGAAGATCAAGCGCGTGCTGGTGACCTTCAAGGCGAACTACCCGCTCGACACCGAGACCTTCAAGGATCACGTGACGATGGTGAAGAAAGTCCTGAAGAAGGGGACGCTTCAGATCACCAAGGACAAGATTCCGTTCACCGTCACGTTCGACAAGTTCCGCGGCGACGCCTACGTCGTCTCGGAGAGCATTCCCGTGCCTCTGGAAGAATTCATGGCGGTGACCACCGTCGAGGGCGTCAAGTCGGCCCGCGGCGGCGAGCCGATCAAAAACAGTTACGACAGCGAAGTGCGCGTGCCCGGGATGTACGACTACTTCCGGATCGGCGGCGTCTCGGCCACCGTCGTCCGCAACGACAAGTTCGAGCCCGAGCAGGTCATCATCGTCGAGACGACGGCCGCGGCTTTGCAGGAGGACATCCAGAAGAGCTTGACGGTCTACGAACTGCCTGCCGACAAGCCGGCGACGCCGACCAGCAAGAAGCAAGCAAACTACGACTGGTACGACGCCGGCCAGATCGGCCCCGAGATCCTGAAGATCGCAAAAAAGGTCGAGCTGACCGCGATCCCGACGGAGAAGGAGTACGACACCCTCCACAGCTTCAAATATAACGGGACGATCGGACGCTATCTCTATTTCCGCATCGAGAAAGGCATCAAGTCTTACGGCGACTACGTGCTCGCCAAGGTTCACGAAAGCACCGAGAAGATCCCGGAGCTCCCCAAAGAGGTGAGCATCATGCATCAGGGCTCCATCCTGAGCGTGAGCGGAGACCAGAAGATCTCCGTGCTGGCGCGCGACCTCGAGGCGCTGCGCTTAGACGTCGGGCGGGTGCTGCCGAGCGAGATCAATCATTTGATCACGCAAACGTACGGCACGTTCCAGCAGCCGAACTTCAACTCGTATTCTTTCAAGGAAGAGAACATCGCGGAGCGTTTTGAAGAGGTGCGGCCGCTCGTCTCGACGGGCAAGGGCAAGGCCCAGTACTCGTACTTCGATTTCTCGAAGTACTCGCAGAACGCGGGCGAGCGCCGGGGTCTCTTTTTCCTGAGAGCCGAGGGCTGGGATCCGACCAACAACGTCTCGGTCGGCGTCCAGGACAAGCGCTTCATTTTGATCACGGATCTCGGGATGATCGTGAAGACGGCGAGCGACGGTACCACCGACGTCTTCGTCGCACAGGTCCGCAGCGGCAAGCCGGTCGCCGGCGCCCGCGTCGAAGTGCTCGGCAAGAACGGCCTGCCGATCGCGTCGCAGACGACCGACGGGGACGGCAACGTCCGCTTTCCGACTCTCAGAGACTTCACGCAGGAGAAGCAGCCGACGGTGTTCCTCGCGACCAAGGACAAGGACATGTCGTTCCTGCCCTACGAGAGAGCGGACCGCTGGTTGAACTTCTCGCGGTTCGACGTCGGCGGCGAAGCGACCGCTGGCGCCCAGGGCGGCCTGATGTCGTACCTCTTCTCGGACCGGGGCATCTACCGCCCCGGCGACACGTTCCACATCGGCATGATCGTCAAGGACTCCTTCTGGAAGAAGGACCTGAGCGGCATCTCGCTGGAAGCCGTCGTCAACGACCCGCGCGGCTACACGGTCGCCCAGGAACGCGTGCAGATGAATTCCGACGGCTTCGTCGAAATCGAATACACGACGAAGGACACGTCGCCGACGGGCGAGTACCAGACGAGCCTCTACATCATCCGGGAAGGAACCAAGCAAAAGGACTGGCTCGGCTCGACGTCGGTCAGGGTCGAGGAGTTCCTCCCGGACAGAATGCGCATCTCGTCGCGCTTCTCGACGCTTAGGAACGAGGGCTGGGTCTCGCCGGCCGATCTGAAGGCCTCGGTGACGCTGACCAACCTGTTCGGCACGGCGGCGGTCGACCGGCGAATTCGCGGCAGCATCCAGCTCGTGCCGTGGTCACCGAATTTCCGAGCCTACAAGGATTTCGAGTTCTTCGATCCGCGCTACGCGAAGCAGTCGTTCAGCGAAGCGCTCCAGGACCAGAAGTCGGACGACAAAGGGGAAGTCACCTTCGATCTGGATCTGAAGCGGTTCGCGGAAGCGACCTACCGGTTGACGTTTTACACCGAGGGCTTCGAAGCGGAAGGGGGTCGGAGCGTCAACTCCCAGGTTTCGATCCTGGTCTCGCCGAACTCTTACCTCATTGGCTACAAACCCGACGGCGACCTCCGCTACATCAAGAAGGAAGGCAAACGCCTGGTCGACGTGATCGCGGTCGATCCGGAGTTGAAGCAAGTCGGCGTCAAGGGATTGAAGGCCCATCTCGTCGAGCTGCGCTATGTCTCCGTTCTGACGAAGCAATCCAGTGGCGTCTACAAGTACGAGTCGGTGCGGAAGGAAGTCACCGTCAAGACCGACAAGCTCGACGTCGGCGACAAGGGCACGAAGCTCACGCTGGTTACCGCGAAAGCAGGATCTTACGCGCTGGTCATCCGCGACGCCGAAGACAAGGAGCTGAACCGGATCGAGTACTCCGTCATCGGCGAGGCGAACCTGACGAGGAACCTCGAGCGCAACGCCGAGCTCCAGATCAAGCTCTCCAAGGCCGACTTCTCGCCCGGCGAGTTCATCGAGATGGAGATCGTGGCGCCATACGCCGGCGCGGGTCTCATCACGATCGAGAAAGAGAAGGTCTACACCTACAAATGGTTCAACGCCGGCAGCACGGCGTCGGTCCAGAAGATCCAGGTGCCGGAAGGTCTCGAAGGCAACGGTTACATCAACGTCTCATTTGTTCGAGACATCGCGTCGCCGGAAATATTCATGAGCCCGTTGAGCTTCGGCGTCGCGCCGTTCTCGGTCAGCCGCGAGCGCCGGATCAATGAAGTGACGCTCAAGGTGGCCGATCTCGCGCGACCTGGCGAACCGTTCAAGATTCGCTACTCGACCAAAAAGCCCGGGAAAATAGTCGTCTACGCCGTCGACGAAGGCATCCTTCAGGTCGCCCGCTACCAGATGCCGGATCCGCTCGCGTCGTTCTTCCGGAAGAAGGCTCTGGAAGTCCGCACGTCGCAAATCCTCGATCTGATCCTGCCCGAGTTCGAGATGGTCAAAGCCCTGTCGGCTCCCGGCGGGGACGGTTACGAAGCGATCGCGGCCAACCTGAATCCGTTCAAGCGTAAGCAGCAGAAGCCGATCGCTTACTGGTCGGGCATCATCGACGCCGGTCCGGAAGAGAAAGAGCTCGTCTACGACGTGCCGGACTATTTCAACGGTACGCTCCGCGTCATGGCGGTGGCCGTCGCGGAAGACTCGATCGGCACGAAGCGGGAGCAGTCGACGATCCGCGGTCCGTTCGTGATCAATCCGAACGCCCCGACGTTCGTGACGCCGGGCGACGAGTTCTTCGTCAGCGTCTCGGTCGCCAACAACGTCGAAGGCTCCGGTCCCAAGGCCGCGGTGAAAGTTACCGTCGATCCGTCGTCTCACCTCGAAATCCTGGACGAGAAGGTGCGGACCGTCGAGATCGCCGAAGGGCGCGAGACGACCCTGATTTACAAGGTGAAGGCCGCGGAAGTCCTGGGCTCCGGCTCGCTCAGGTTCACTGCAGAACTCCCGGGCAAGAAGACGAAGTTCAGCGTCGACATGAGCGTCAGGCCGCCGTCCCCTTACTTCACGAAGACGCAAGCCGGATCGTTCCAGGACGAAAAAGTCGACGTGCCGGTGACCCGGGCGATGTATCCGGACTACCGGACGCTCGAAGCGTCGGCGTCCGTCGTCCCGCTCAGCCTGGCCATGGGCCTGGTCCGCTATCTCGAGAAGTTTCCCTACGGCTGTTCCGAGCAGATCGTGAGCAAGGTGTTCCCGGCGGTGATCCTTCGGAACCGCCCCGAGTTCAAGTTCAATCCGGCGGAAGTCGCCTCTTCGGTCGAGAACACGATCGGAACGCTCAGGGCCCGGCAGAACGGCGAAGGCGCCTTCGGCTTCTGGGCCGCCAATTCCTACGTGTCGAACTTCCAGGTAGCCTACGCGTCGCACTTCCTGACGGAAGCGAAAGACAAAGGCTTCGCGGTGCCGCCGGAAATGATGCGGATGGCGCTGAGCTACCTGTCCGGAACGCTCAAGACGCTGCCGACCGAGATCGGGGAAGCGCGGGAAAGGGCTTATGCTCTCTATGTATTGACGCGCAACGGCGTGGTGACGACCAACGAGCTCGACAGCCTGACGGCGCAGCTCAAGGAAAAATTCGCGGACGACTGGCAGACGGACCTGATCGGCATCTACGTCGCGGCGACGTACAAGATGCTGCAGAAGGACAGCGAAGCCGAGAAGCTGATCGACAAAGCGGAGTTCGGCCAGGCGAAAAACGTCGACTATCGCTACTTCTACGACGACCTGGTGCGCAACTCGCAGCTGCTCTACGTTCTCGCGAAGCACTTCCCGAAACGGATGGAGAAGGTCCAGGCGAAGGACGTCGAGTCCGTCGTCAAACCGATCGTGCTCGGTCTGTTCAACACGACCTCGTCGGCCTTTGCGATCCTGGCGCTCGACGCCTACGGTGCGACGGCGGAGAAGACGGGGCTGAAGGCAATGACCATCGCCGAGATTCTCGGCGACGACAAGAAGACGGAGAAGGCCCTGCCGCTCGGCCCGGGTCTGATCAAGATCGCGGCCTTCACCGACAAGGCGAAAGCCGTCCGCTTCAAGTCAGAGGGCGGCGGCACACTTTATTACCAGACGACGGAGGCGGGCTTCGACAAGGCGCTTCCAGCGCTGGAAATCAAAGAGCATCTCGAGATCCAGCGGGAGTATCAAGACGAGGCCGGCAAGGTCGTGAACACGACCAAGCTGGGGGACAAGCTCACCGTTCACTTGAAGATCCGGGCGATCGAAGGCCAACGCTACGACAACGTCGCGATCGTCGATCTGCTGCCGGCCGGCTTCGAGGTCGAGCTGACGCGCACCGAAGAGGCGCGCGCAAGCTCGAACACGGTGGCGCCAGACCTGCCGCAGCAGACCGTCACGGAGCAGAGGCAGGAAGGCGACGCGGAAGGGGAAGGGGACGGCGAGGGCGAAGGGGGCGAGCAAGGCGGCGACGACGCCGAAATGGGCGAGCCCGCCACAGCTAACGTGGACGACGCGCCGCCACAATACAGCGCCGTGTCTATGCCGGGGCCGCAGTCCCGGATCGACGCCGGCGGTTCGACCTTCTCGGCCGACTACGCCGACCTCCGCGAAGACCGTATCGTGCTCTTCGGCTCGACCTCGAACTCCGTCACGGAATTCGTCTACAAGATCCGCTCGACCAACCGCGGCACGTTCAAGGTGCCGCCGGTCTTCGCGGAATCGATGTACGACCGGACGGTGAAGGCTCTGAGTCTCGGCAGCACCATGACGGTCGTCGAGCAATGACCCTCAAGGCTCGAGCGTTGGTGCTTGGCCTGGCCGCTCTGGCCGTGGCGGGCGCGCTCGAGTTTGGCACGAAGGCCGACCTCCACGACGGGGTCGGCTATTCGTCGGCTTTCTTCGATGCCAAAGGCAGGCTGCTGCGCCTCGACCTTTCGCCCGACCAGAAGTACAGGCTGTGGACGCCGCTCGTCGACCTCTCCCCGCACGTCGTCGAAGCGACGCTGCTGCTCGAGGACCAATATTTTCGTTGGCATCCCGGCGTCAACCCGGTCGCGCTCGGGCGGGCCGTCTGGCAGACCTTCGTGACGAAGGAAGCCAAGCTCGGCGCCTCGACGATCACGATGCAGCTCGCGCGCCTCCGCTACCGGTTGAAGACGAAGACGGTGACGGGAAAGCTCCGCCAGATCGCCTATGCGATGAGCCTCGAATGGAACTACTCCAAGGACGAAATCCTCGAAGCCTATCTGAACCTGGCTCCTTACGGCGGCAACGTCGAAGGAGCGGGCGCCGCGAGCGAGATCTATTTCCAAAAACGGCCCAAGGACCTGACGGTCGGCGAGGCGCTAATCCTGAGCGTGCTGCCGCAGAGCCCGACGCTCCGCTCGCCCGGTTTGGCGGCCGCCCCCTACGTGCCGGCCGGCCTGGAAGCGGCGCGGGACCGGCTGCTGACGCGCTGGCTTCAGGAACACCCTGATCAAAAAGACGACGTCGCGATGCTCCAGTTGAAGCGCCAGCTCCGGCGCCCGTCCGCGCTGCCGTTTCGCGCGCCGCATTTCGTCGATGAGATCCGCGGCAACGCCCCAGCCGGAAGCGTCGGGACGACGCTCGACCTGAAGCTCCAGACGCTCCTCGAGCGCAAACTCGCGCAATACGTCGAAGCCCACGAACGGGTGGGCATCAAGAACGGCGCCGCGATGATCGTCGACTTCCGCACGATGGACGTCGTGGCGCTCGCGGGCTCCGTCGACTTTCTGAACAAAAAGATCCAGGGCCAGGTCGACGGCACGCGGGCCAAGCGCTCGCCCGGCTCGACGCTAAAGCCATTCATCTATGGGATGGCAATCGACCAGGCGCTCGTCCATCCCCGGACGCTGCTCAAAGACGCTCCGCGTCACTTCGGGGAATGGCGTCCGGAAAACTTCGACCAGGACTTTGCCGGTCCGGTTTCCGTTCACGACGCCCTCATCAAGAGCCGAAACGTCCCTGCGATCCAGGTCGCCGCCCAGCTGAAGGTTCCGTCGCTCTATGACTTCCTTCGCTTGGCTGGCGTCACCGGCCTCAAAGACGAAACCTGGTACGGCCTGGCTCTGGCCCTCGGCGGCGCCGAAACGACGATGCAGGAGCTCGTTCGGCTGTACGCGATGCTCGGCAACGACGGCGAGCTGAAGCCGCTGCGGAGGAAGGCGTCCGACCCTTTGGATTCCGGTCGGCGGTTGCTTTCTCCGGAGGCCGCTTATCTCGTGCTCGACATCCTGAAGGACAATCCGCGGCCGCGGCAGGGTTTCGAGAAGCACTGGTTGAGGGACCAGACTCCCGTCGCGTGGAAGACGGGGACGTCGTTCTCGTTTCGCGACGCCTGGTCGATCGGCTTGGCCGGCCCCTATGTCGTCGCCGTCTGGATCGGCAACTTCGACGGCGAGAGCAATCCGGCGTTCGTCGGCCTCGACGCCGCTGCTCCGCTCTTCTTCGAGATCGTCGACGCGCTGAAAGCCGACGGCCTGCCGCCGGTGCCGATCACGCCGCTCCCCAAGATCAAGGAAGTCGAGGTCTGCGCGCTGTCAGGCAAGATTCCCGGTCCGCACTGCCGGCACCGGGTGAAGACCAAATTCATTCCGGGAAAGTCGCCGATCGGGACGTGCGACATTCACCGCGCCGTCGAGATCGACAATGCTTCGGGTAAGCGCAGCTGCGCACTGCTGAACCGGGCGAGTCACGAAGAGGTCTTCGAGTTTTGGGACTCGGACATTCTGCGACTGTTCCGGCAAGCGGGGATTCCGCGGCGGCTCCCTCCCGACTGGCATCCGTCGTGCGGCGTCCGCACCAAAGCCCACGTCGGTGCGCCGCCCCGCATCACTTCGCCCCGTTCGAGCGTCGTTTATAACGTCCGGATGGCCGACAAGACCCCGGAAAAAGTCGCGTTTTACGCGACCACCGACGCCGACGCGGCGCGCGTCTACTGGTTCCTCGACAACGCCTTCCTGGGCATGGCGGACGCCGGCAGGGCCTTTTTTTGGGATCCAAAGCCCGGAGACTTTCAGGTTCGTGCGGTGGACGACCTCGGGCGCGCGACGCAAAGCCACGTGAAGGTCGCCGTTGTCGAGTGATTAACTATTTAATATTACAAGATAATATCAAATGTTTTGACGGTCGTTAAAGAATCCGGCGAGGCGGCCGAGGAGTAAAGAGTCAGTCGAGTGACTTGGTCCTTCCGTGCTTTCGAGGCTTAAATGAAGCATCCGCCCTTATTGCCGACGATCTTCGTGGTCATCATCCTCGGATTCGTGCACGTGCAGTTCAAAGGGCGACCGTCGGGTGTGCCGGTAAAAGAGCTCGTCGCCGTCGGCGTCGTGCTCTTCGGCTCCGGCTACATGGTGAAGGCCTCGCGCGAAAAGTCCGATGCCGTCGAAAAAACCGCCCAGGCGGACGACGACATGGATCAGGCAGCCTAGGCGCGAGCCGTTTAGACTTGCGTAAGCCGCGTTCAGAATGCAAATTCTGAGCATGATTGGATTTCATCCTTCGGATCAGCAGAAGTCCCTCCAGGAAACGGCGCGCAAGTTCGCCCGCCAGGAGATGATGCCGCTCGCGGCCAAGTTCGACCAGTCGATGGACTATCCCTGGGAATTGGTCAAGAAGGCGCATGCGACAGGTCTGCTCAACATCTCTCTGCCGGAAAAAGTCGGCGGCATGGGGCTTCCTCTTCTCGACCAAGTGATCATCAGCGAAGAGATCGCCTTCGGGTGCTCGGGGATGCAGACGGCGATGGGAGCCAACGACCTGGCGCTCGGACCTCTGCTGCTTGCCGGCAACGACGCCCAGATCGAGCAGTTCGCGAAGCCCATGGTCGATCAGCCGACGATGGCCGCCTACTGCGTGACCGAGCCGGGCGCCGGCAGCGACGTGCAAAGCCTCCGCACGACGGTGAAGAAGGATCATGATCACTACATCATGAACGGGGAAAAGATGTGGATAACCAACGCCTCCAAGGCGTCCTGGTTCTACGTCCTGGCGACCCTCGACCCGAAGCTCGGCCATAAAGCTATGTGCGCTTTCGTGATTCCCGCCGACCTGCCGGGAATCCAGCCCGGGAAAAAAGAAATCAACATGGGCCAGCGCTGCTCGGATACGCGCGGCATCAAATTCACCGACGTCAAGATCCCGAAGAAGTACCTGCTCGGCCAGGAAGGCGAAGGCTTCAAGATCGCGATGCGGGCCTTCGACATGTCCCGCCCCGGGACGGCGACCGGCGCCGTCGGGCTCGCGCAATGCGCGTTCGAGCACTCGCTCCGTTACGCCCAGGAGCGTCACACTTTCGGCAAGCCGATCGCCCAGCACCAGGCCGTTTCGTTCATGCTCGCCGACATGGCGGCGGAGATCGAAGCCGCCCGCCTGCTCGTCTACAAAGCGGCCGACGAGCACGATCAGGGACGTCGCAACACCAAGTTCGCTTCGATGGCCAAGATGATGGCAGGCGACACCGCCGTCCGGGTCGCGACCAACGCGGTGCAGATCTTCGGCGGCTATGGCTACAACACCGAATACCCGGTGGAGAAGCTCTACCGCGACGCCAAGATCTTCCAGATCTATGAAGGCACCAACCAGATTCAGCGCCTGATCATCTCGCGCCACGTCCTGGAAGAAGCGGCCCTCTAGGTCAGTTCAAAGGCGGCAGGCGCCAATCGACCTTGGGCGAGCCATGCTGCTCCAGGTAGCGATTGATCTTGGAGAACGGCCGGCTGCCGAAAAAGCCCCGGCTCGCCGAAAGCGGCGACGGGTGCGGCGTCGAGATCACGAGGTGGCGGCTTCTGTCGATGAACTGGCCCTTTTTTTGGGCGTAAGCCCCCCAGAGTACGAACACGACGTGTTGGCGCTGCTCGTTCAAGGCGGCGATCACGGCATCCGTGAATTTTTCCCATCCACGGTTGGCGTGCGAGCCGGCGAGGCCCTGCTCGACCGTGAGGACGCTGTTGAGGAGCAAGACGCCTTGCTTGGCCCAGCCCTCGAGGTAGCCGTGGTCGGGCTGCTCGACGCCGATGTCGGCCTTCATTTCCTTGAAGATGTTCTTCAAGGACGGGGGCGTGTCGACGCCCGGCTTGACGGAAAAGCAGAGCCCGTGCGCCTGACCAGGCCCGTGATACGGGTCCTGCCCGAGGATCACGACGCGGACGTCGTCGAAGTCGGTGAAGTTCATCGCGGCGAAGTATTCGTTGCCGCGGGGGAAGATCGTCTTCTTCCGGCCGATTTCGTTTTTCAGGAACGCCCTCAGCTCACTCATGTAAGGCTTGGCGAACTCCGGAGCCAGGTGGTTCTTCCAGCTCGGCGGTAGCTTGATGTCGGAGGCGGATTCCATGGGTCAAAGCTTTAGCCCAGATCCGGGCCCAACAACACAAAAAACCCCCGACCGCTGGGCCAAGGGGCTTCCTGTCACCAAACCACGGCCGATTACTCAGCCGTCAGTAAGCCTTTTTTGCTGATCGTGAACAGGCCGACGAAGTCGTCGCCGTCCGCGTACTCATAGTCGACGCGGATGTCTTTGCCCTGCTTGTGCTGGATCTCTTCGTCGAGGTCGTCTTTGGCTTCGAGGCCGGTCAGCGCTTCCCACAGCAGGTGCGTGTCGGAATCCGGGTGGATCATGACGTACGCCTTGCCGTCTTTGAACGTGACGGTAGTCGAGATGTCTTCCGATTTGATTGGCGCCTGCGCCCAGGCCCACGGGTCGTCGTTGACGACGCCGGCTTTGCCGTCGCGGCTCAGGTTGATCGTGCAGGAGGGGTCTTCGAAGTTTTCGAGCTCACCTTCCGAGGAGTAGTTGTCGCCGCCGCAGGTAAGCTCGTCGGTGGTCTTGTAGACGTAGTAGGCGCCGTCTTCGCCTTCCATGGTGGCGTCGATTTTCAGGTAGTTCCACAGCGCCGCGAAGAGCTCTTCGCCCTTCAGCTGGATGCTGATGTAGTCGTGCTGGGTGACGACGCGGATTTTCGTTTCGCCCGAAACGGAGGGCGACGAGGACGCGGCGTTCAGCGTCGAATCGGGCTGCTTCGGGGCGCCGCAGCCGGCGGCGAGGGTGGCGAGGATGGCAAGGGCGGGGATAAGGCCTTTCATGACTCTGACTCCTGGTGACAGGGGTACCGTTCGTTTTGGTTCCGCGGGTATTCCCGCGTGTGACAGGCCCCTTATCGGTTATTTTTGTGAATCTGATAAATATATAAAAAGTCTGATCGTGATATAATTTCGAGATATGGAATTTCGCTACCTCAGAGCCTTCTATCTCACCGGAAGGCATGCGAGTTTCTCGAAGGCCGCGCGCGAGCTCCGGATCGCGCAGTCGGCCGTCAGCCGCCAGATCCGTCTGCTCGAGGAGTCGCTCGGCTTCCAGCTGCTGCTGCGGGCGCCCGGCTCGGTCAGTCTGACGGCCAAAGGTGGCGAGCTCATGGCGCAGCTCGGCGTCTTCTCCGACTGGGCCGACCGCTTCGCCGCCGACGACCGCCAGGTCGTCCGCATCGCCGCGATGGAGGGGGTGGCCGCCAACTGGCTGCCGGAGAAACTCACCAAGCTGAAAGAACCCGGCGTCAGCATCGAGATGAGCGTCGGCTCGTCGTCGACCGTGCGCCGCCTCATCGAATCAGGCGAGGTCGACCTGGCCCTCCTCGACCAGAAGGTCGACACCGGTCTGGCGTCGTCCGTGACTCTGTTCAAGGAAAGCTTCGAGCTGATTTCCGATAAAGGCGTCGACCTCGACGCCGTGCACGAGCACCGCTGGATCTACGTGGACAAAGGCAGCCACCTGCATAGGCTGACACGCAAGGAGCCGCGGGATTTCGTGCGCACGGGATCGATCGGCGCGCTGATCGAGCTGGTGCGCCGGGGCTTCGGCATAGCCGTGTTGCCGGCGCATTTGCTCGAAGGTCAGCGGGGATTCAAGCGCCAGCCGCTCGAGCACCTGAAAGAAGGCACCATTCACCTGGCGACCCTGAACTACGCTCAGCTGCCCCGGGGCGTCGCGGCCGTCCACAAAGCGCTCACGACGTAGGCGCGAGCGGCGAAATAGAACGCCACCCCGTTGAGAGTGTGCCAAAGGAAATGGGTGCCGAGCGGCCACCCTTCGCAAACCAGCGGATCGAGCGTTCGCAGCGTCATCGACGCGGCGAAGGTCAGAGTGGCGAACAGGAACGGCACGCGCGCCTCCGCCCGATACCAGGCGAGGAGCAGCAGGGCTGCCAGGGCTCCAAGATATTGATGCGTCTCGTTGACCCAGTCCGGCGCCGTGTATGCGGCTAGTCCTCCCGAGACGACGCCGAAGACGACGAGGCAGCTCCAGGTTCTGCCGGCGGAGAAGCCGGCTGCCGAACGGAGGTACGCCCATAGGTACCAGACGAGGCAGATGCCGATCGGGATTACGTCGGCGAACATCGCCCACTTCGTCGCGATGGTGTGATACGTCGCGCTGCCGAAGCCGACGAGGACCACCAGGAGGCCGAAGGTCCGCAGCGGCCGGTCCTTTTTCGCGAAGCTCAGAATCAAGAGGCCCGCGACGACGAAGGAAAGGTTCGACAAGGCGTTGAGCGGCTCGGACCAGAACTCCGGTCCGGTGCGTTCGCAGTACCGATCCATCGGCTCGAAAAAATCCATGCTCAGCCGCCGACGACTTCGCGGCTCGACGGCACCGGGAGCTTGCCGTTGGAGATCGCGAGAAAGCGTTCCTTGTCCGCGGAGCGCATGAAGTCGAGCACGGGCTGACGCACCTGGCTGATCTTCTTCGCCGCGTCGAACAGCTTGGTGTCCATCTGCTTCACGTAGGTGTCCAGCTCGCTCGGGCGCATGACGCCGCGGCACTTCGGCGACCCGCAGTGACAGGTCATCTCTTGTGTCAGGTTGAGCGTGACGTAGTCGCTGGTCACCTGCTCGCCCGGGTGGATGTCGCGGATGGCGATTTCGCATACGGAGCCGAGCGGCAACGACGTCGCGTCGCACGAGTGGTTGACGAAGCGGCCGTTGTCCCAGCAGAGGACGTGGTTGCCTTGCGGGTCGCGGAACGCGTAGCGGTCGACAATGGCTTTGTACGCCGACGGCAGGCGAGCGGCCTCGCCCTGGGTCAAGACGTGATCCAGGTAGTCCAGAGCCCAGGTGATCGAGCCGCGCGGGATCATCTTCGTGGCGTAAACGCCGCTGCCGATCTCGTCGTTGATTTTGCGCAGCTCGGTGTCAGGATGAATCACGGGTCGGTCGCTCCTCGCATGTCTAAAACGTCGTGCTGACGCCCACGGTGCCACTCAACTCGGGGCGCTCGCCTTTGGACTCTTTCTCGCCGAGGTCGCCGGGCTTGACGACGGAGACTCCGACTTCGGTCTCGATGGTGCCGCTTGGTTTTTCCGTCCGGCAATTGTCCTTGACGGCCTTGACCACCGTCTTGGCCATTTCCAACGCTTGCTGGGTGGAGTTGACCGCGGAGCCGTCGGCGGGTGCCGCATCCGTGGGCTTGTCTGCCACGGCCTGCTGTTCGGTCGGCGACTTGGTCGCGGCCTGACAATCGTATTGGCCGAGGCCGCCGGTGCCCTCGGCTTTTTTCCCGGCCGGCTGCGTCCGCGGAGTCTTCGTTTCCTTGCGCTTGATGAATTCGGTCGCGCTGTACGGCGCGCTTTTTTTCTTTTTCGCGACGGGCTTCGTTTCCGTGGCTTGAGCCACGGCCGATGCCCCGATCAGCGACGCTAATAGAACCCATCCACGCATCCGGGCAGGTTACCACGTTTTTTGCTATGATCACCCCACAACTCTCAAAGCGACACTCGGCACAAGGATGGGCCTATGGCGTCAGCAGCGACTCGACTGGGTATTTTCGTCGGCTTTTTGGGATTTTCCGCCACCGCTCTCGGGCAAGGCCAGGACGCCGCGATCCGGCGCGGACTGACCTACCTCGACGCCCGGGCGGCGGAGTGGATCCGGACGCCCTTCTCGTTCGTGCACTCGGACGACCACACCTGCACGCTGTCGTGTCACACGACTCTGCCGTACGTAATGGCGCGCGCGGAGGTCCCGGATTCGTTCGCCGTCGAACCGGCGGCGCTGGTGAGCATCAAGGCCCGCCTTGCCGACCGCATCGGGCGCTGGGCCGAGGTCGCGCCCTACTACGACTTCAACAAAGAGCAATCGCGAGTTACCGAAGCGCTGACCAACGCGGTCGCCGAGCTGTCGTTGGCGCGCGGGGGCCAGCGCGGGCCGATGCTCGACCGTGCGCTCGACAACGCCTTTGCTTTGCAGCTTGCCGGCGGCGACTTCAACTGGATGGACGAGAGCCTGGCGCCGTTCGAGAACCGCCAAGCACACTACTGGGGCGCGGCCTTGCTGGCTTACGAGCTGGCCGACACCGACGACGCCCACGCCGCGAAGCTGCGGACGTACCTCAAGACGCAGTTTGCGACGCAGAATCTTCACGCCAAAGCGATGGCGGTACGGGCGGCGAGCCGGGCCGCAGGGATTGTGACGGCGGCGCAGGTCCGGGACGTGCGCGCGGAACTCGCAGCAAAGCAACAGGCCGACGGCAGCTGGGTGCTTTCGACCCTCGGGCCTTTCGGGGTCAAGGCGGCGACGGGCGACGGCTACGGGACCGGCGTCGCCGTGCTGACGCTGCTCGATTCGGGGAGCGCCGTCACCGACCCGGCGCTGCAACGCGCGAAGGCGTGGTTGCTTTCCCACCAGGACGCCACCGGCGCCTGGTTGATGAAGTCGCTCAACTCTCCGAACTCCGACTTCAACAACCGGATCATCAGCGACGCCTCTACGGCCTACTCGGTGATGGCGTTGAACAGGCTCAGATAAGTCTTTGATCATACCGGTTAATTAGGCGGGGGCTTTCCTTTTTGCGCGAATAGGCGCAAAAGGGCCGGATGAAGATTTTGAGCCTATTGCTCCCCTACCTATTGATGACAGTCCCCGCCGCCGCAGCCGAAGCCCGCTACGTCGACGCCGAAACCTACTTCACCTCCACCGAGATGGGCCGCCTGCTACTCCCCTCTGGCTTCAAATCCATGAGGGAAAAGCTCGACGACCAATTTCACGCGGTCTGTGCCGACAGCTTCTGCGAAGGCGTCGTGTCCAACTGGGCATCGCTCGATCTGATCTGCACGGTCGATCAGGAAAATCACGTCGCTGGTGAATGCCTCTGGAGCTTCGCCGGCTCGTTCGACGAAGTCGACCCGACCACCGGCAAGGTCACGGTGTTCCACGAGAACCGGAGCTGCGACCTGGGCTTCGCCGGTTCGTCGGCCCAGCTCGCGGAATTCCTTCTCGCCTCCGCGGCGGCCAAAGGGCACGCTTTTGGGCTGCTGTCGACCAGGGTGCCGGGCCGCACGGACGACCTCGCCCTCTTCGACGTCCTGAACGCCTGCCTCTGAGGCCGGGCGTCTCTTTTCGGAGACGTTGGTAGTACTCAAGTGCTGCGTGGGCTTCCGCGCCCTCGTCGTCATGCGCCGGCGCGTGGCCGCATCGTGGCATGGACATTGCTCTTATCGGTACGGTGCCCCTCGCCCCGAAAGAGCCTTTCATGCCCAAACTTCGTATTATTGCCTTCATGACCGCGACGCAGTTGTGCGGTTGCATCACGGTATCGGTCGGAGGCGACCGCAAGGAGCCGGACTACGAGATGGCGACGCCCGCCGGTCCGTGGGAAGAGCTCCGCTCGGTCGAGGTGGCGCGAGCCTACCGGTCCACGTCCTCGGGCGCTGTCCTCGGCGTGTCATCCGCCTGCGACGACGTCGCGCATGCCTCCTACGACGCGCTGCTCGATACGGTGACGGCAAGCGTTCCCGGCCGCCGGCCGTCCGGTCCCGCGAGTGACGTGACGGCCGGCAGCATGCCCGGCCGGATGCTGGCGGTCCGCGG
>JAYVBB010000482.1:0-2118 GCA_043750715.1 Pseudomonadota bacterium
CCCCCTCGTTCGCCAAAAAGGCCATAGGCTTCAGGTAATTGCCTGGCATACCGATGATAAAGGAGGACCGAATTTTTCAAGGGGGCCATTGGCTTGTCGCAGAAGGCGGCATTTCCATTGAGTAAGCTGCTGCTGTTCGCGCTCTGGTTGAGCACGTCGGCGGCTGCCGCCTATTTTGCGTGGTCGGAGCCACCGAATCCCGCCGCACCGAACGCGATCGCGCGACTCGAATCTTCGCGAGGAGCCGTCAGCTTCCGATCGGAAGAATTTTTGGTTTGGTCCGCCGTGACCGAGCGCCAGGCGTTTGCGGAGGGGGACCACCTCTCGGTAGGTGACGGCGGATCGGCAACGCTCGTTCTCGACGGCTCGCGACCGCTGACACTCGGGCCCAATTCGTATTTGATCTTCGAGCGCGTCGACCGCAGCAAGGCAGGCGAGCTGGAAGTGACGCTGCTTCGCGGCACCCTGCAGGCCGCGGCGCGTCGGCCCGCCGAGCCTGGCGCGAAGGTCGAACGCATTACCGTCAAGACCCAGCGGCAGATCATGCGCCTCGAGTCGGCCGATGCCCGGTTGAAACTCGCCGTGACGCCGGGGGCCGAAGACACCGTCTCGGAGCAGAAACGGATCAAGACGTCGGTGCGCCACGACGTGCTGCAAGCAGCCTCGAGCGCCTCCAAAAAAGCGGTCGAAGCGTCGCCCGACGTTCCCGACCTCGCCGAGAAGACGGCAAAGCCCACACCGACCGATGCGGCGACTGCTGCCCTGACGTCCAACGGCAACCTGCCTCAGCTGGCGCTTTCCGTGCCCGGGTCGACTCTTTGGGTTCCTGCGGGAAGCACCGACGGCATGCAGTTCCCGGCCACCGTCACGAGCTCCGGGTCGGTGCCGCAGGCGACCGGCGTCTTCCTTGAAGGCAAAGACTCCAGCGGCCGGGTAGTCCTCAAGGTTCCCGTGCCGCTCAAAGGTAAACGGGCCGAGTGGAACGTCTCGCTGAAAGCGATCGCAGCGCAGACTTCCCAGCTGCCGGCGAGTCTCTCCCTTAGACCGCTCTATGCGACGGGAAAAGAAAAAGTTCCCGCCGCGCCGCCACCGGTGCGGCTGGCCATCAAGCTCCTAAGCTCCGGGGACGCCAGAACCTACGCGCTTTATCAAGCCGATCTCGGGGGTGTCGCCAATCGCTCGGCAGCTCTGTTGACCAAAGATGGTGCCGCAAAATCGGGCAGTAGGCTCGACGTCGTAGGTTCGGCGACGGTGCTGCGGGTCTTGCCGTGGCTCGTTCGCAGCGGCAAAGCCGTCCTCGAGCCGAGTGCCGGCGTGGCGGGCGGCGGAGGCCTGATTTTCTTGAAAGGTGGCGCTCTGGTCGCCAAAGCAAGCGATTCGTCGACGTGGCGCAATCAGGCGCAGCGGCTGGCTCGCATCGTCGAAGCCTCGCTCGTGATCAGCGCGCCGGAAGCGGCGCTTGCCGGGGAGAGGAATTTCCGGCATTCCTTGACGGAGCTCAAAGCGAGGCTCGCTTCCGACAAAAACCTGCGCCTCTATTTCATCGTCGACGGCAAAGTGCAAAGTTTCAACCCCGAGCTTCTAGTCAACGACGTCCCGACGATGGAGCAGCTCGCCCAACGCGGGCTCGGCCCCTTCGCGAAGAAGATCGACGTCGTCTACTCGCAGACAGGGGGCGTCGGGCATTGAAGACCCTCCTCCTGATTTTGTCGAGCTTCGTCATCGGCGCTGCCTCAGGCCGGGCGGAAGTCGTGCCGATCGAGCCTTCGCCCGTCGGCGTCGTCATCGACGGCTTGAAGATGTCGGCCGAACAGAAAGCGACCGCCGTCGCGCTCTGCGAACGTCTGGGCGCACGCCTGGAAATCGGCAAGGCCCCCGGAGGGCAGGGAGCCTTCACGGCGCACAGCTGCACGGCCGGACAAGCCGCGTCTCCCAAAAGCGGTAACGCGTGGACGCTCGTCATGGCCAAGGCTGGGCCGAACCTGCGCCTGACGCTTCGCTTCAACCAGGCGCCGGTGGCCGCAGGCCGAGACGGCTGCCAAGAAGACATGGGCAGCCAAGCCCTGCCGTTCGCCTCGATCAAGACCGAGAAGCAGCGTGCCGCGCTGGTCGACGACC
>JAYVBB010000483.1:0-3784 GCA_043750715.1 Pseudomonadota bacterium
GACGCCGATCAGGACGTTGCGCCACTTCCAGACCTGCTGCGGCCAGTTGATGCCGCCCGCCTCGGGGACGGCCAGCGAGCCGACCGTGTAGAGCGCTCCGAACACCACGCCGACGCCGAGGAAGACTAGAGGGCGCGGGCGCCAGAGGCGGGCGAGCTGCGTGAAGAAATAGAGCTGCATGAAATCGGCGAACGACAGGAGGAAGTTTCGAGTCATCGTCATCGACTGGGCCGAGAAGAGGTTGTCGGGGAGCCATCCCTGGCCAACGGCGACCGCCAGGGCTTTCAAGCTCATGAACATCGCCAGGGCCAGGCACTCGGGCGAGCTGTCGATGAAGATGAAGAGGAAGACGCTGAAGATCGCCAGGACGATGCGGCCGATGTCGGCAAGCTGTTTGCCAGAGCCCGTGCGGCGACCAGCGAGGAAGTCCTGGTACTTCTGGTAGCGGCCATGGACGGCCAGGAAGGCCGGTTCCATGTTCACCGTGGAACGCACGACCCGTTCCTGGGTATTGTGCGGCCAGACCGTCATTTCGAGGATGAAGCGTTGCGCATTGGCCGTCACCTTCTCGTCGAAGACGAGGATCGAGCGCTCGCCGCGGGCGAACGTACGCGTAGGCAGCCAGGACGAGCGGACTTCCATTTTTTCATATTCGATCGCCGGTAGGCTGAGGACGACGGGCTCGGTGCCGGCCATCGTCATGAACTCGGCCAGGGCGCTGGCCCGGAGCTCCATCGTCACCTTGAACGGGGCTCCCGCAAGCTCTTTGACGGAAGTGTCGCCCAGCACTTGCAGCGTAGCGCTGGCCGCCGGCTTGCCCGGCACCTGGAGACCAAAGGTCAAACCATCGAGGACGGCGACACCCGCGGAGCCGCGAAGGTAGTCCAGGTCGCTCTTTTGCACCCAGGCGAGCGAAAGCAGTATCGAAAGCAACGCAACCGCGAGGGTGATGGCGATGACCATCGACGGCAGTGCGCGCTCGCCCATCGGAGGCAGGAGCACGCGCCGCGTCTCGTAGAGAGAGTTGAGGCGTCCCACCACGCCGGGAGGAAGGAGCTTTTTGAGGATTTCCGTCATGCCTGTCCATCGGCATCTCCCGCCCCAATTTTAGGTGGGTACTTGAAGAATCGCGAAGACGGCGCAGAAAGGCTGAATCAATCCGGGGGCCCTTCATTCCTCGGCGACGGCCCGCTCGGCGGAAACGATCGGCACGCCCGCGCCGAAGATCGTCAGATCGAAATGCGGCCTGATGTGCGTGTCGAAGTGCACCAATCGGCCACCGGCGAACGTGCCCTCGGTCAGGTCGTAGTCGTAGATGACTCCGTCCTTGCCGTTCGTCTGCTTCTTCAGCTTGCCGACGATCAATGTTCCCGGGACTCTTGTCAGCGAGACGCTTTGGCGATCGGGCGACAGAGTGAGGTAATAACGGCGGCCCGCCGTCGTTGGCTTGTATTCGGATTCGGGAATGATCTGATCCGGCAGGCCGGCGCGTGGGGGATTCGCCTCGGCGGTGACCACGAGAACCAATGGCTTCGGGTCGGTGGCCCGCGCGGGAAGCGCCAGCAGACCGACGCCCAGGAAGAATGCGGTTAGAGCCGGTTTTCCGTTGGTCATGGGATCTCCATTTCTGATCGTTTATCAGGGCAAATAGTGGTATTCACCCTTGAATACAGAGCAAAAGCGACGAAAAGATACAAGCTCCGGACGGTTCTCGCCCCTAATGCCGTTAAAAAAAATGTATATCGTCCGCCGCTGCGTTCTAGTGCTGGCTCTAACGGTTAGCTCTACTGGAACTTTCATGGCCAAGCCACCTCTCGGATACGCCGAAGTTCAGCCGCCTCTGCCGGCCGTATCCCCGTGCGCGGCCGGTCAGTCGGTGGATCTCCTGGACCTTGTGGATGATTCGGCCGCTACGATCGCGGTGATAAAAATCTTCAAACAGGACATTGCGGGCCAGGACGCGACCCGTCTGAGCGCGCACGTCACCACCGTTCTTGTCGGTCAAGACGTCAAGAGCGGCAACGTCGTCGTCTTGGGCGGTCGAGGAAACGGCATGAAGGCGTTGAATGGGCCGCTCGACGCCAGGGTCACGGGCCCCGGTACCGAGCTGCTACTATCCTGCGGGGGCGGCAAGACGAACGTTTCCGCTTTTGCGTCGCTCAGTGCCGTCAAACGCTGCCTCGCTCTCCGGGAGGCGAAGGGAACCAGCGCCGCACGAGCCCGGTTGCTCGCCGACGCGCTGATGAGTGACGCACTGCTCCTCGACGAGTACGAAGCTGATCTCGTCATGAGGTTCGCCCGTCGTGCGCTTTGCCGCGGAACCGACCGGCTCGCGAGCGTCCTGGCGATCGGCCACGTGGCGGCGGAGTATGGCGGAGACCCGATGACGGTATGGGATCTGCTGGACGGCCTCCGCGTGCGCCCCAAAGGCGACTTCGCCGAAGCCATTGGTTGCAAGAATCCACCTCGCCTCGTCGTGCCCAAAAACGGCGCTGACGTAGTCAATGGCGCCGCATTCGGGATCCAACTCGACTACGGCGTGCGCGAGCGCAGTGTGACGTGGCTGCAAACCGCGCAGGAACTGCTGAAGGCCTTGCCCGCGACCAACCGCGCCGCCTTGGTCAAGGGGATCGATCGCAAACGTCGGCAGGCAGCTCTCGGCTTTATCGACGCGGATAAAGTCAAAGCCCGAGAGCTCAAGGTCTTGCATAGCGAGCTCGCGAGACCGAGTCGCTGACGGCGAGCTGGTGGCCTCTTCGACTTGCCGGCAAGTCGTCCAGGACAGAGATGGCGACCAAAGAACTTAAGACCCCATAAAGTTTGCGGCTCTGGCCAATTTGCACTACATTGGCCGCCTCCGTCCATCTGCGAGCCCACCAACTCCCATTGCAACGAAGATCCCGACAGACCAATCGCCGGTCGGGGATACCCTTTTTTTTCGCTGGAGCATCGATTATGAAATTCCGCCCCCTTCAAGACCGGATCCTCGTGCAGCGCATCACCGCGGACGAGAAGACGCCAAGCGGCATCATCATCCCCGACAACGCCAAAGAGAAACCCGTCGAAGCGCTCGTCATCGCGGTCGGTAGCGGCAAGGTCCTGGAGAACGGCAAAGTGCGCGCTCCGGACGTCAAGGCCGGCGACCGCATCATGCTGGCGAAATACGGCGGCACGGAAATCACGATCGACGGCAAAGAGCATCTGGTGCTGAAAGAAGACGAATTGCTCTGCGTCATCACCTGAACCATCTGATCGAATCACTTTTGCAATTGGAGCTCCACCATGTCGGCTAAAGCAATCAGTTTCGGCGCCACCACGCGCCACAAGATCCTCGCCGGCGTAGCGCAGCTCGCCGACACGGTGAAAGTCACGCTAGGCCCCAAAGGCCGCAACGTCGTCATCGACTCGGGTTACGGCGCCCCGCGGATCACCAAAGACGGCGTCACCGTCGCCAAGGAGATCGAGCTGGAAGACAAGTTCGAAAACATGGGCGCGCAAATGGTCAAGGAAGTGGCCTCCCGCACCGCCGACAAAGCCGGCGACGGCACCACCACCGCCATCGTGCTTGCCCACGCGATTTGCCGCGAGGGCATCAAGCTCGTCGCCGCGGGTCACAACCCGATGGAGCTCAAACGCGGCATCGACGCCGCCGTTGCGTGCGCCGTCAAAGAAATCGACAAACTCGCCCGTCCCTGCACGTCGACCGCCGAAATCGCGCAGGTCGGCACCATCTCGTCGAACAACGACCAGGAGATCGGCAAGCTGCTTGCCGATGCCTTGGCCA
>JAYVBB010000484.1:0-2899 GCA_043750715.1 Pseudomonadota bacterium
CGACGGGGGGCGCGATACCATTGACAGAACGTCAGGAAACATCGGGTTTGCTGGTATATTTTTGCGACCGATGGTTTAATCGAAAAACTAGGAGGAAACGTGGGCGAGCACTCCGTCGATTGGCAGGCCTTCCAGCGCCTGGACAACGCCTTGGTCGTGGATTTCCTGACTTCCACCGCCAGTGCGCTCTGCGACAAGGGCGTCATTTCGCACAAGGATACGGACAACTTGCGTCTGGTCCTCAGCGGCATCCACAGTGCCCCCGAGTCTCGGGAGCGTTCGCTCCTGATCGAGCTCGACAAGCAGCACGCCGAGTTCCTGGGCCTGATGACGGCCCGCTTCGGGACGACCAATTTGTGCCTGAACCTCGTCCGCCATACCCTCCGCGGCAACCTCGCCGAGACCCGGAAGACGATCGCCGAGTTCGGCCAGGCGCTGGTCAAGCGCTCCGAGCTCCTCTTCAACCGTCCCTTTTACATCTTCCAAAGCGGCCGCTGCCAACGGCAGACGCTCTTTTCGACGGTCATAATCGACTTCTCGGAATCGCTCGCGGAAGCGGTGCGCCTCCTCGACGACTCCCTCGAGGCGCTCTCGCTGATGAATCCAAGCGACATGGCCCCCCTCGCGGCCGCCGACACCGAGACTGATCTCGCCATCGCCAAGGCTCTGGGCTTCAAAGACCTGGTGGCGCACACCCTGCCCACCCACTCCGAAACGGAGATCAAACGGAAGATCGCCCAGGCCCTCGGCCTGGTCGCCGACGCCGCCTCCGAAATCTCCGAGCAGCTCACCGCCAACACGGGAGCGGAAGCCGCCTACGACGTCGTCGCGGCCTGTGAGTGGCTGAAGGCCGAGTGCCAACGCCTCTCGTTCCTCGAGCTGCCCCAGTCGGAAAGCATCATGGTTTGGGAGGTCCGCCGCCGGAACCTCTCGTCGTGCCTCCAGGGCATCAACGACGCTCTGAAATTCGTCGCCCACGCGAGCCTCTCGTCGCTCGGTCAAGACCAGGGCATCCAAGCCAGCCGCTACCCGGAAGCGGTCAAACGCCGGATCTCCTTCGACATGATCGCGGCCGGCGCCACGCCCGCCAAGGCGAACGAGGCGACTAGCGCTCTCTTCGACTACTTGTCAAAAAATCAAATTGCCCCGTCGCAAATGCTGACGGGAGAGCTTGCGCGCATTCATACGAGCCTGTTGCCGCGTTCTCTCGAAACCCTCGTGGCGCTCGGTCAAGCGGCCGGATTGACGCCGCACGCTACGGGAGAAAAGACGCGGACCATGGCGCGGGCGAAACGCCTTGCCGCCGTCTTCATTGCGACCACGACTTTGATGGGCTGTGGCCTCAAGACCAGACCCAAGAGCGACATCCTGGAACTCAGGCCGGACATCCCTTTCCGGGTTGACTCGGCTCCGAAGTCCCAGGAAACTAGCGGGGTTCCTGGAGGCCCTGTTTCCCATGTCAAGAAACCCTGACGACTTTCACGGAGTCTGGACCGCGCTGGTCACTCCGTTTCGCGCCGACCTGCAGATCGACTGGGAGGCTTTCGAAAAGCTCCTGAAGCAGCAGGAAGAAGGCGGAGTGCACGGGCTCGTCATCTCGGGAACGACCGGAGAGAACCCCACTCTCACGGTCCAGGAAAAGTTGTCCCTGATCCGCAAAGCCCGCGCGATCCTAGGGCCCGGCGTCCGCCTCATGGCCGGCACGGGTGACAGCAACACCCAGCAAAGCGTCGAGCTCTCCCGCCTGGCGCAGGACGCCGGCGCCGACAGCCTGCTCGTCGTCACACCTCCTTACAACAAGCCTTCGACCGCAGGCCTGATCCTTCACTACAAAATGATCGCCCAGGCCGTCAAAGTGCCGATTTGCCTTTATCACGTTCCGGGGCGCACGGGCCAAATGCTCACCGTCGACCAAATTGCGACGGTCTGCCACGCGGCGGGACTCAAAGCCGTCAAGGAAGCGAGCGCCGACGTCGCCTTCTTCTCGCGCGCGCAGCTCAAGACGGGCATCCCGTTTTTGTCGGGCGACGATCCCACCTGCCTCGCCAGCATGGCGGTCGGAGGCAAAGGCGTCGTCAGCGTCGTTTCGAACGTCTTCCCCCAAGCGATGGTCTCTCTCCACAAAGCCGCGGAAGCCGGCGACCGGGCGAAAGCGCTCGCACTGCACAACGCGCTGCTTCCGGCGCTCGACGTACTGGCACTCGAAGTGAACCCGTGCCCCGTCAAGGCGGCGCTTCAGGTCCTCGGACTCTGCAAGAATTTCCTCAGACCGCCTATGGCGGAAGTCTCCGCGGCGAATTTCATGCGCATCCAGGAAGTCATCTCCTCGACCGCCGAAGTGCTGAAGCGCCTCCAGTGAGCAAAAAGAAGCAAACGGGCTCCGGCCTTTGGCTGCACGGCTCTTCGGGACGCATGGGTCAGGAGATCCAAAAAGCCGTCTCAACGGGTGAGCACGGCTTCGCCTTCGTCGGCGGCAGCGCCGAGGGTCACTCCGCCGCGGCTCTAGCCAAGGAGCTCTCGCGCAGCGACGTCGACGTCATCGTCGACTTCTCGGCTCCGGAAGGCAACGCCCTGCTGCTCAAAGCCGTGACATCCAGCGGCGTCAAAGACAAAAAAATTCTAATCGGCACGACCGGTCTCTCGGCCGCGGCGCTGCAGGCCTGGGAAAAGACCGTCAAGGCCCAGAAGCTCACGCTATTGATCGCGCCGAACACGAGCATCGGCGTGCTCGTTGGTCTGAAAGTAGCGTTGCTTGCGGCGTTGCCGCTAACCGGGCTCGGCTTCGACGTCGAAATCGTGGAAACCCATCACCGGGCGAAAAAAGACGCGCCGAGCGGCACGGCCAGGTTCTTCGCCGACAACATCCAAAAAGCCGTCAAAGGCTCCAAGATCGTGGAGG
>JAYVBB010000485.1:0-2305 GCA_043750715.1 Pseudomonadota bacterium
ATTTGGATCTTCCACCACTTGCCGACGAGCTCGCGCAAACGGCGAATGACGTGCAGCTTGTCGAAGTCGCTCCAACGGACTTTGTCCGACATGTGTCCTTCTCCCAACCAAAGTGTCTAGGTGCCAACCGGCCTAGACACCTCTTCGGCGAACTTGCGCATTTTCTTTACAGGAATGTTCCCTTGGGAAAACGGGCAGGTAGGACAAAACTGCAGGTTATATCGACAAAGTGACCGGAAAATCTCAGTTGGCGTCGGTGACCCGGGTGGCCTTGGGAAGATCGAAGACTTCGGCGGGAATTGCCTTTGTACTCGGGTTCTTGAAGTCGTGGACCAGCTCGTTTTTGTTGGTCAGCTGAAACTTCATGTAGGTGATGAACGCGTCTTTTTGCGACAGTTTGAGCTCAATTGCGACGATGTCCCCGGGGGTCTTGGGCTTCAGCTCGATGGAGACGAAGTCACCGTCCTCGGACGCCTTCACCAGATCGTACCGTTTGAGCAAAGTGTCGAAATTCAAGACGAGGTCGACGATCTGCCGCAGCTCGTGCTGTTTCGGCCCCGTCGGCGAGTACCGCGCGGCCGTGCCCGCTACCGGATCGAAGTCGTAGAGGTTCTTGCCGTCGTAGATCTTGTACTCGCGGGTCGGCGTCTCGAGCATCCACTTGAAGTTGGACGGCTTGACGAACTGGGCCTTACCCTCGCGCGAGGTCTTCTTGCCGCGCAGTCCCGACAGCTTGGTCTGCGTGAAATCGACGGACAGTGAATCGGAGCTTTTGATCTTGGACTGGATCTCGCGGAGCTCGTCGACCGTCAGGTCTTTCGCCTGGGCCGTTCCGGCGAGGCTCGCTGTGAGGAAAAGAATGCTCAGGATGTTCATGACGCTCCTAACTGTTGATCTCGGCGAGTAACTCTTCCAGGGCCTGCTGCGTCGCGTTGTCGCGAATCCCCTCGCGGTCTCCGGCCAGCCGCCAGCGGACGTGGCGAACACCGCTCGGGCCGGCGAGGCCGCAAAAAACGGTGCCGACCGGTTTGGCCGCCGAGCCGCCCGCGGGACCGGCGACTCCCGTAATCGAAATGCCGTAGGTTGCTTTGATCTTGTCTCTCACGCCGCGGGCCATCGCTTCCGCGACTTCCGCGCTGACGGCTCCGAGGTTGTCGATCAGGATCTCGGGCACTCCGAGCAGGTCGATTTTGACGCGATTGCTGTAGGCGTTGACTCCACCCCAGTAAACGCCGGAGCTTCCGGGTAAGTGAGTCAGCGCCGCCGCGACGAGCCCACCGGTGCAGCTCTCGGCCGAAGCCACCGTCTCCTTGCGGTTTAGCAACGCTTCTTGGATCTTTTGGAGGAGAGCGCGCGGGGGAATGGACGACCTCATTGGAATTTTTCTTTAGCTTTCTCGGGCACTAAGGCATCATTACATTCTATTATCACGAACCTGAATGACAAGCGAATGAGGAGCTGGCTGTGACTCACGAGTGGTACAAATTCTACCCGGCTGGCGCGGAACACGAAATCGATCTGTCTTCCTGGAAGAGCATCGCCGACACCCTGGACAAAGCCTGCGCGAAATACGCCGATAAACCGGCGCTCACCTGCATGGGCGCCGATATGAGCTACCGGGAGCTGGAGCGCCTGTCCGGCCAGTTCGCGAGCTACCTGCAGCACGAGCTCGGGATGAAGAAGGGCGACCGCCTCGCCATCATGGTCCCGAACGTCATGCAGTTTCCGATCGCCTTCTACGGCGCGCAAAAGATCGGCGTCGTCTGCGTCAACACGAACCCGCTCTACACTCCCCGTGAGATGAAGCACCAATTCAAGGACAGCGGCGCGACCGCGATCGTGATCATCGATCTGTTCATGAACAACCTCGAAGCCTGCATCAAGGAAACGGACATCAAGCACGTGATCGTCACCTCGATCGGCGACGCCCTGCCGGCTTGGAAGGGTTTCCTGATCAAGACTGTCATGAAGCTGAAGAAGATGATCCCGACGCACGGCCTCCAGTGCACGTCCTTCAAGACGGCGCTCGCGCTCGGCTCGAAGAAGAAATACGACAAGGTAAACGTCGGCCACGAAGACTTGGCCATCCTCCAGTACACGGGCGGCACGACGGGCGTCTCCAAGGGCGCGATGCTACTCCAGCGCAACATCCTGGCCAACATGGCCCAGATCAACATCTGCGCCCGCGGTCACATCAAGGACGGGCAGGAAATGGTCCTGACGGCGCTGCCGCTCTATCACATCTTCGCGCTGTCGGTGAACTTCCTGACGTTCCTCGCCGTCGGCCAGCGCATGGTGCTCGTGC